>NZ_JBHXAY010000014.1:0-96358 GCF_042728775.1 Nocardia sp. NPDC060259 | reverse complement strand
CAACTGCCGCTGATCGGCGGGACACAAGGGGCCGCGACCTCGAGCGCGCCAGCGCTCCAAGAACAGAGCTAGACTCGGCCGCGTGCGTCCCGCCGTCGACACGGTCGGCGCCGTCGGGGTGGGAACCGATCCGGCTCGAGCGCCTGCGCCGACGCCGTCAATTCCGCCGACGGTTCCGGTCCGGCCCCTGCGTTTCCGCGAATTGCTCGACGAGCCGTTCGCCCTGATCCAGGCCCATATCCGGGCGTTCGCGGCGCTCGGTGGCGCCGCGCTGGTGCTGACGCTGCTCGGGGTGCTCGGTGTCACCGGATTGGTCTCGCACCTGACCGACGGCTCCGACGACGGCACCGCGTGGGCCGCGATCCTGGCGACCGCGGCCGGGGTGTGGCTGCTGCGGCTCGTGCTGCGCGGCACGACCGTCGCCATCGCGCTCGCCGACTTCGGCGGAGTCCGCTGCGGCGCGCGCGCCGGGTTGCGGGCTGCCGGGCGACGGGCGGGACCGCTGGTTCTCGCGCAGATCATGTTCACGCTCACCGGAATCGGGGTGCTGCTGATCGGCAGCCTGCTGATCCTGACCTATCCCCTGGCGTTGATCTGGCTGTCCTACGTGCGAGCGCGCCGGTTCGTCGTCGAACCGGTGATACTCGGTGAACAGGCGGGATTCCGTGTCGCCGTTGCCCGCTCGAAGGAACTGGTGCAGGGCGCGGACTGGTCAGTCGCGGGCCTGTGGCTCACGCAGCGGCTCATCTTCACAGTACTCGCGGTGCCCGCGTTCGGTATTCCTTTCTTCCTGTCCGACTTCTCCGGCACGCACCGCTGGGCTTTCATCACGCTGCTGGTCGGCGGGCTGCTGCTGGTGGTGACGGTCAGCGAGATCATCGAGGCGGCCAGCCGGGCAGTCTGCTACATCGACCGCCGCTGCGCCCGCGAGGGCATGGACATCCGGATACCAGGTGAGACCCGGTGACCGACAACAACTTCCCCCGCCCCGAACGCGATGCCGGACCGCCACCGCCCCGCGTCAACGCACCGCACGCCGACGCTCCACCGCAACCCCACCTCGAAGCGCCGCACACCGACAACCCACTGCGGCCACAGCTCGAAGTGCCGCACACCAACGACCCGCTGCGGCCACACCTCGAAGCGCCCCAAACCAGCGCCCCACCACAACCGCGCCTAGGCGCCGCCGCCGACCATCGCGCCGCCGCAGAGCAGGCCGCGGGCCGCCGCGACTACGACCGCGCACTGCGCGAACGCTTCCGCGCCGTCCTGCGCGCCCTCGAACAGGGCGGCACCCTCCCGGTCCGCCGATCCCGCACCGCGCAGGAGACCGCCGACGACGCGACCACGGCCCTGCCGCTGGAACAGTCCACCGAATTGCACCCGGCGGCACGCAGTTTCGACGAGGTTGTCTACGGCGGCCGCGCCGCGACCGAGGACGAATACCGCAGGCTCGAATACGCCGACCGGTACTCGCAGTCGGCGCCCCCACCGGTCGACGAGCCGGTCGAACTCGAGATCGTCGAACGGGAACCCAAGCGCCGCAGGCAACTTCCGCCGCTGCCAGGGCTGCTCCGCAATCCCCGCTTCTGGGCGGCGCTGGCCGCCGGACTGGTACTGGCCCTGCTCCTGTACGCCACCTTGCAGTCGTGCGGTGCGCCCGACGCGCCAGACCCGCCCGCACCGCCGGACCCGCCCGATCGACCAGAGGACGACTTCGACCCCGATTTCGGCGAGGGCAAGGACTCGATCTTCACCCGGCTCCCCGGCTGGCTGGCCTTCGGCGGCCTGCAGTTCCTGATCGCCTTCGTCGCGCTGATGTGGTGGCGCGGGCGCAGACGCGGCGCGCTCGTCGGCGAACCGCGACCGGTCGAAGTCGCCGCGAACGAACTGCTCGCGGGCCAGGCGGGTCTGTACCGTCGCTCCGGCGACGTCGCCCACGTCGCGCAGACCCTGCGCACGGCGACCCTGCGCCGGATCCGCCCGCGCCTCGGCGCGCGCGAACTCACCGACGATCAGCTCGTCGAAACCGCCGCCACCCGCCTCGGCGTGCCCGCCCAGCAGATCGGCACGGTCCTGTTCGGCCCGGTGCCGGACGAGACGACCCTGTATTACGTCGCCGCACACCTCGAATGGATCGAGACGGAACTCTGATGAACGACAACACTGTCCTGCAGAAAACGCCGAGCGCCGCGGAGGCCGGTGCGGCACTGGCCGCCCTGCGCACCGAGATCGGCAAGGCCGTGGTCGGCAACGACCAGGCCGTGCTGTATCTGGTGCTCGCGCTGCTGTGCCGCGGCCACGTGCTGCTCGAGGGCGTGCCGGGCGTGGCGAAGACGCTGCTGGTCCGCGCGCTGGCCACCTCGCTGGCGCTCGACCACGCCCGGGTGCAGTTCACGCCCGATCTGATGCCCGGCGACATCACCGGTTCGCAGATCTACGACCCGCATTCGGCCGAGTTCACCTTCCGGCACGGGCCGGTGTTCACCAACCTGCTGCTGGCCGACGAGATCAACCGCACCCCGCCCAAGACGCAGTCCTCGCTGCTGGAGTCGATGGAGGAGCGCCAGGTCTCGGTGGACGGTCAGCCCAAGCCGCTGCCCGATCCGTTCGTCGTCGTCGCCACCCAGAATCCGATCGAGCAGGAGGGCACCTACCCGCTGCCCGAGGCCCAGCTCGACCGGTTCCTGTTCAAGGTCGACATCCGGCTGCCCGAGCGCGACGACGAGTTCCGCATCCTGCAACGGCACGCGAACGGTTTCGATCCGCGTGATCTCGGCGCCGCCGGGCTGCGTCCGGTGGCCGGTCCCGAGCACATCGCCGCCGCCCGCGCCGCGATCGCGCAGGTGACGATGAGTCCCGAGGTCCTCGCCTACATCGTCGACCTGTGCCGCGCCACGCGCAGCTCGCCCGCCGTCGCGCACGGCGCGTCGACCCGTGGCGCGACCGCGCTGCTGGCGGCCGCGCGCGCCTTCGCCTGGCTGAACGGGCGCGCCTACGTGACGCCCGACGACGTGAAGACCGTGGCCGTGGCCGTGCTGCGGCACCGGCTGCAACTGCGGCCGGAGGCCGAGCTGGACGGGGTGAGCACCGAGGGTGTGCTCTCGTCGTTGCTGGTCTCGGTGCCGGTTCCGGTGTAGCGGCGTGGTCGTCACAGGCCGGTTCGCGCTGTTCGCCACGATCGCGGCGGCGCTGGTGATGTTTCTCGCGCCGTCATGGGTCGGCGTGCTCGGCGCGTGTGTCGCGCTGCTGGCGGTCGGGCTGTTCGATGTCGCGCTCACCGCGCGCGCAGACTCGCTCACCCTGACCCGCGACCCGCTGACCATCGTGCGGCTGGGCCGGAGCACCGAGATCGAACTCGTGGTGACCAACACCGGCACGGCGATGGTGCGCGGGATGCTGTGGGACGCCTGGCCCGACAGCGCACGCGCCGATCACCGCACGCATCATCTCGCGCTGGCGCCACGCACCCGGATCCGGTTGCGCACCAGCCTCACCCCCACCTATCGCGGCGACCGGGTCGCGGGCCCGGTGACGGTGCGGCTGCTCGGGCCGCTGGGGCTGGCCGGTCGCCAGACCCGCGTCGACGTTCCGGCCAGGGTGCGCGCGCTGCCCGCGTTCCGCAGCGAACGGCTGCTGCGGTCGAAGGTGAAGCGGCTGCATCATCTCGAGGGCCGCAATGTCGCGAACACCCGCGGGCAGGGCACCGAGTTCGATTCGTTCCGCGAGTACGTGGCGGGCGACGACGTCCGCAGCATCGACTGGCGGGCCACCGCCCGTGCCGCCGACGTCCTCGTGCGCACCTGGCGGCCGGAACGCAACCGGCACGTGCTGATGGTGCTCGACACCGGGCGGGCCAGCGCGGGACGGGTCGGCGAAGGCACCCGGCTGGATTCCTCGATCGAAGCGGCCCTGCTGCTCGGTGGGCTGGCCGCGGCCGCGGGCGACACCGTCGACCTGCTGGCCTACGACCGCCGCGTGCGCGCCGAGGCGACCGGCGCGAGCGGACATCAGCTCCCTCTCAAACTTATGCACACCCTCGCCGGCGTGACGCCACAGCTTGTGGATACCGACACGACTGGGCTGGTCCGGACCGTGATCTCCCGGGTGCGCAGGCGTGCGCTCATCGTCTGGTTCACCAGCCTGGACGGGCCGACGGTCACCGAGCATCTGCTCCCCGCGTTGCCGACGCTCACCCGGCGGCACCGGGTGTTGATCGTCTCGGTCACCGACCCGGATATCGCCGCGGCCGCCCGTGACCGGTCTACCGCCGACGCGGTCTACACCGCGGCGGCGGCCGAGACCGTGCTGGCCGAGCGCGCTCTGGTGCAGGAATCACTGCGTCGCCGTGGGGTGCAGGTGGTCGCCGCCGCGCCGGACCAGCTGCCGGAGGCTCTGGCCGACGAGTACCTGGAATTGAAGCAGTCGGGTTCCCTGTGAGTGATGGACAGCCGAAGTTGTCCACCGTCACTCACAGTCCATCCACCGCCTCACCAACATGTTGTGCACAGGGCGAGTTCATCCACAGGGCTCAGCCGCGCGAAAGCTGCTGTCGCCGAGCCAGAACCGCACCGAGGACGTGGTACGGCGGGTACTCCGTCGGCGCCGGGCGGCCCACAGCGGCACACACCGCCGCAACGAGCTGGGTACCGAGGTGGTGCTGCGCGGCCGGTGTCAACGTGCGCAACCTGGTCAGATACTGACGCACCGCCCCGGCCAGCTCGTCGGACATCCCGCTCGGATCGAGCTGGGCGGCCCAGCCGGTCAGCCACGGTGGCGCGACGGCCAGCGCGGGCATCGGCAGGCTCTGCCGGGTGTGCACAACCACGGTCCCGGCGAGCACGTCACCCACCCGCTTGCCGTCGCGTGAGCACAGCGAGCTGATCACCGCGACCGCGCCGAACGCGCCGAGCATCCAGAAATCCACAATCGCGCCTGCCAGCCCGCGGGTGAGCGCGTGCCGGAAGTCGATCGGCCCGGCATCCGCGCGCACGACGCGCAGCCCGAACGCCAGCTTCCCCAGCGAGCGCCCGCGCGAGACGGTTTCGCTGGTCACCGGGTACGCGACAAGCACGGTCACCAGCGTGACCACGGAGGTGACACTCCACCACGCCGAATCGGCCTCGGCCGCGAGCAACAGCATCAGCCCGCCGTAGGCGAGGGTGGCCGCCAGCCCCAGCTGGATGAGCAGGTCGAGCAGAAAGGCGCCCGCACGGCTGGGGATGCGCGCGATCGGGAGTTCGAGCGCCACCGCTTCGCCGGTGGTGAATTCGGCCATGTGGCTAGCATTCCCGATATGGACACCGATGCCTACAGCTGGGCGCATCAACGGTCGTGGTATCGGTTGGATCAGCTGGTCCGCCAGCGCAAACTCTCCGGGGCCGAGGCCGACGAACTGGTCCGGCTGTACCGGGCCGCGTCGCAGCAGCTGGCGAAGCTGCAAGGCCACCACCCCGATCCGGAGCTGGTGTCCGGGCTCAGTGCCCTGCTGGCCAGGGCACGGGGACGGGTGCTGGCCGCGCGCTCGCAGCCGTGGCGCGAAGCAGGCCGGTTCTTCACCCGGCACTTCCCCGCGGCGGTGTATCGCGCCTGGCCGTGGTGGGTCGCGGTGACCGCGATCTTCCTCGCCGTGTCCACCGTGATCGCCGTCCTTGTGGACAACTCGGCGGCGACGCGAAAAGCATTGGGGATACCCGAGGGTGACACCTCGATCATCACCGGACCGGGTGGCGCGTTCGAGACCTACTACTCGGAGCATCCCAACGACGCCTTCGCCGCCCAGGTGTGGACACACAACTCGTGGGTCTCGGCGATCGCACTGTTCACCGGTGTGCTGATCCTGCCCGCTGTGTATGCGCTGTTCATGAACGCGCTGAATCTGGGGATAACCGGTGGATTGATGTCCGACGCGGGACGGCTGGAGTCGTTCTTCGGATTCATCCTGCCGCACGGCACGCTGGAGCTGACGGCGCTGTTCGTCGCGGGCGGGGTTGGACTGAAACTGGGCTGGACGCTGGTGGACCCGGGTCGGCGCAGCAGGGCGGCCGCGGTCGCCCGCCAGGGCAGGGTGACCGCGACGGTGGCGCTCGGCCTGGTCGTTGTTCTGCTGGTGTGCGGTCTGATCGAAGGCTTCGTGACCCCGAGTCCGTTACCGGCCCCGGTGCGCATCGCTGTCGGGTTCGCCGCCGAGACGTTGTTCCTCTTCTATGTTTTCGGCCTCGGCCGCCGGGTGGCCGAGGAGCAGGACGCCACGGCCGCCACGCCCGCGGCCCTGCCGGACCCGGCGGATCGCTGGCTGCCTTCCGCGCAAAAGTCGCTGGACCGGGCCTGAACTCGCAGATGCAAGTGCATTTGCGCAGCAGGCAACTCCGAGCACACCCTCGCCGAGACAGCTCCGGACAATCGGCAGCTACGCGAGGTAACGAGAAGGTTTCGAACTCCCCCATTTGAGTTCCGCTGGCCGCAGCGAGTCGGGCTCGAGCTGCGGCCAGCGTTACCGTCAACTGTACACAATCGTTATGCCCATGCAACCCCCAACGCGCAGGTCCGGCGTACTGATTGCGAACCGGCAAACATCTGTCGATCCACCGATTTTCACCGCCACAGCTAACTTCCGGCGGCTCGCGCGACGGGTCCTCGCCGACACCGGAAATTCACCTGCGGCAAACCTTCGACAACGAGTCACCCGGGCGCCGGCGAGCTCGCGCGGGAATGTTCCCGCTGATTGCCCGAAGGTGAACGGGACCCCGCACATAGCCGGTCACCTGGGGATTCGGCAACAGAATTTCGGTTTGCCGGACTCTAAACGCCTTAAAAGAGACTTCAAGTTTGTTTACAACGCTGCAAACAAGATCAGCACCTAGCAATCGGGCCGTAGCACCTGTCACGAGGCCTTCATTGGGCCGAATTACTGGTTGCGAACCGTCCGCCGAACGGCTCGAAATCGGCAGCGGAACGCCCGGAATACAGCCCGTACCGCGCGGTGTGATCTTCGCCTCACCAGCGACTTTCGAGCGCCTGCGACGGGTAAGTCAGCCGATATGGATGACCCAGGTCACAGTGCCTTGCGCCGATCGGGGACCGCCTACGATTGCCGTATGCCCGGGGTCAAGGATCGCCTGCTCACGACCATCGCCGATCAGCTCGGTAATCCGCACGGAATGCTCGGCAAGGCAGTGGCTTTCGTTCTCAATCGCGGTAACAGGCGTGCCATCGCCGCGGCGGTCGACGCGGCGGCGCCGAGCGCGGGCGCGACGGTCGCCGACATCGGCTTCGGTGGCGGTGTCGGGTTGACGCTGCTGCTCGACCGAGTCGGTCCCGCCGGCCTGGTGCACGGCGTCGAACCATCGCCCGACATGCTCGCGCGCGCTCGCTCCGGTTTCGCCATGGAGGTCGCGGCCGGTCGCGTCGTCCTTGCCGACGGCACCCTGACCGCGCTCCCGCTCCCCGACGCGAGCCTGGACGCGGCGATCACCGTCAACACCATCTACTTCCTCGACGACCTGCCCGCCGCCTGCGCCGAGCTGGCTCGCGTCCTGCGCCAGGGCGGCACCGCGGTGATCGGCATCGGCGACCCCGAGGCGATGGCGAAGATGCCGTTCACTCCTTATGGCTTCACCTTGCGTCCGGCCGAGGACGTGATCGCGGCCCTGTCCGGCGCCGGCCTGACCGTCGAGCAGCGCACGCTGGCGAACCCGCCGATCCCGCACCACCTGCTGATCGCCCGTAAGAGCTGACCCAGAAACGACTAGAGGCTCGATCCGGATGGATCGAGCCTCTAGCCTTTGTGGGCGAAGGGGGACTTGAACCCCCACGTCCTTACGGACACTGGCACCTGAAGCCAGCGCGTCTGCCATTCCGCCACTCGCCCGAGCGACTGGAAAAATCTAACATGCCCCGCGGCCGAAAATAAAATCGGGTCTCTGACCTGCGGTGATGCGAGCGTATTCGGCTCGGGAACCGGGGCGCTTCGCCGGGAGTTACAGGGTTGGAGGATCGTGGATATCATGCAAGGAACGTGGTCGGGTCCGGACACGCCGTAACCAGCGTGTCGACCTGGTCGGACACGCGCACCGAAGGGAGGGCTGTGATGGGCATCGTGTCGAGATTCGAGCGACGCCTGCAGGGCGCTGTCGGTGACGTGTTCGCGAGGGTGTTCGGCGGCAGTGTCGTTCCCCAGGAGGTGGAGGCCGCGCTGCAGCGCGAAGCCGCAGATCAGGTGCAAGATCTCGGCGGCGGGCACAAGCTCGCGCCGAACAGTTACGTGATCACGATCAACGAATCCGATCACGGAAAGCTCGACGCCGATCACGACCTCACGACGAAGGCGTTCGCCAAACATCTGCAGGATTACATCCGCGAGCAGGGCTGGCAGACCTACGGCGAAGTACACGTGGCGTTCGAGGCATCACCTACGCTGCACACCGGAATGTTCAGAGCGAGCGGCCGCGTCGACCCCGACGCCGGACGCGGGACCGCCCCACCTCGCCCCGAACCGCCACAACGACCCGCACACCCGCAACCAGGAGCTGGCCCCATGACGCACAACTCAGGCTACGAGCCAAGCCGAGAGCCCGCGGAGTCCGATCCACGCAACCGCGGGTACGCACCGCCGCCCGCCGGACGTGGTGCCGCTCCCGGCGCCTACCCCGACGAGTACGGCCAGCAGGGCGGCTACGGCGCCCAGCCCGGCTACGGCGATGCCGCGTACGGCCAGCAGGGTGGCGAATACCAGAACGGGTACGACCAGCAGGGCGGCGCGCAGCCCGGCTACGGCCAGCAGGGCGGCTACGGCGCCCAGCCCGGCTACGGCGAGCAGGGTTACGACCAGCAGGGTGGCTACGGACAGCAGGCCTACAGCCAGCAGGGTGGCTACGGCGGCCAGCAGGGCTACGCCGAACCCGGCTACGACCAGCAGGGCGGCTACGGCCAGCAGGGTTACGCCGAGCAGCAGCAGGGTTACGGCCAGCAGGCTGGTTACGGACAGCAGGGCTACGCCGAACCCGGCTACGACCAGCAGAGCGGCTACGGCCAGAGCGGCTACGCCGACCAGGGTTACGGCCAGCAGGCCGGTTACGGACAGCAGGGCTACGCCGAACCGGGCTACGGCCAGGAGGAGCAGGCGGGCTACGGCCAGCAGGGTGGCTACGGTGCCCAGCAGGGCTACGGTCAGGCCGCGGCCGCCGGTGCCGGGTACGGCGCCGCGCAGTCCAGCTACTCGGCCACGCTGCAGCTCGACGACGGCAGCGGCCGCACCTACCAGCTCCGCGAAGGCAGCAACATCATCGGCCGCGGCCAGGACGCGCACTTCCGGCTGCCCGACACCGGTGTGTCGCGCCGCCACATCGAGGTGCGCTGGGACGGTCAGACCGCGATGCTCTCCGACCTGGGCTCCACCAACGGAACCCTGGTCAACGGCTCGCCCGTGCAGGATTGGCAGCTCGCCGACGGCGACGTCATCCGGGCCGGACATTCCGAGATCCTGATCCGGATCGTCTGATCCCGTAAGCTGCGCGGTGCACGTCACGAGTCGACGCTGTCGGCCCTATGATGCTGCCATCACACGCACGGCCCCGACCTCGGGGCCCGCAAGCCAGCACGCTGGTGGGGGTAATTCGCCCCGCACCTGCCGTACCGACGTACCCGGGCGAACAGGAGGTGGAACGCCGTGCAGGGATTGATCCTGCAATTGACCCGCGCGGGGTTCCTGCTGCTGCTCTGGTTGTTCGTCTGGGCCGTCCTGCGGACCTTGCGCAGCGATATCTACGCGGCATCCGGCATCCGGATACAGCCCAGGGCCGCACGCGGTTCCGCGGTGCTGCCTTCCTTCAGCCGAGGCCAGAAGGGCGCCAAGTATCTAGTGGTGACTCATGGTTCACTCGCCGGCACTCGAATCACCCTCGGCACGCAGCCGGTCCTCATCGGCCGCGCCGACGATTCGACGCTGGTACTCACCGACGACTATGCCTCGACCAGGCACGCGCGACTCTCTCAGCGTGGTGACGACTGGTACGTGGAGGACCTCGGCTCCACCAACGGCACTTATCTAGACCGCGCGAAAGTCACCACCGCCGTCCGCGTTCCGCTCGGTACTCCTGTCCGGGTCGGCAAAACTGTGATCGAGCTGCGATCGTGACACTTGTTCTGCGCTACACCGCGCGAAGCGACCGGGGCCTCGTCCGAGGCAACAACGAGGATTCGGTCTACGCGGGCGCGCGCCTGCTGGCCCTCGCCGACGGCATGGGTGGCCACGCCGCCGGAGAAGTCGCCTCCCAGTTGATGATCGCCGCGCTGGCGCATCTGGACGATGACGAGCCGGGCCAGGACATCCTCGGCAAGCTCGACCGGGCGACCCGCTCCGGCAACGCCGCCATCGCCGATCACGTCGAGGCCGAACCCGAACTCGACGGCATGGGCACCACGCTCACCGCCATCCTGTTCGCCGGCGGCAAGCTCGGCATGGTGCACATCGGCGACTCGCGCGCCTACCTGCTGCGCGACGGCGAACTCGCCCAGATCACCCGCGACGACACGTTCGTGCAGTCGCTGGTCGACGAGGGCCGGATCACGCCGGAGCAGGCGCACACCCATCCGCAGCGGTCGCTGATCATGCGCGCCCTCACCGGCAACGAGATCGAGCCGACGCTGATCATGCGCGAAGCACGCGCCGGTGACCGGTATCTGCTGTGCTCCGACGGCCTTTCGGACGTGGTGAGCGACGAGACCATCGGCAACACCATGCGCGAGGGCAACACCGACGAGTGCGCCGACCGCCTCATCGAGCTGGCGCTGCGCAGCGGCGGGCCCGACAACGTCACCGTCGTCGTCGCCGACGTGATCGATCTCGACTACGGCCAGAGCCACCCGATCGTCGCGGGCGCCGCCTCCACCGAGGAGGAGGAAGATTCCCCGCCGCCGAACACCGCGGCCGGCCGGGCCGCCGCGATGCGCCCGCCGCGCGCGCAACCGCGCCGGGCCGCCGCCGCACCGCCGCCGCCGGAGCCCAAGTCGCACAAGCTGCGCTGGCTGCTGCTCTCGCTGGCGCTGATCGCCGCGGTCGTGGTCGGACTCGTGGTCGGCTACAAGATGATTCGCAGCAACTACTACGTGGGCGCCGACAACGACGGGGTGGTCGTGATGCGCGGGCTGCCCGGTTCGATCCTCGGCTACTCGATCCACGATGTCGAGCTCACCGGCTGCGTCAACAGCAAGGGCGAGCTGACGCTGATCGAGGCGGACAAGACGGCGCCGGCCGGCTGCAAGAAGCTGATGGTCAGCGATCTCAAGCAGACCGGCCGCGACCAGGTCCAGAAGGGCCTGCCGCCGGACTCGCTGGACAAGGCGCGCGACAGCATGAAGATGCTGGCGCGCAACGAACTGCTGCCGCCCTGCCCGAAGAAGGAATCGGTGCCGCAGCCGGGCGTGCTGCCTACCGAGCAGCCGCCTGCGATCCCCGGTGGCGCACCGACCCCCGGCCCTGATCAGCCCGCGACGCCGACCCCGACCACCCT
Organism: Nocardia sp. NPDC060259; assembly: GCF_042728775.1. NCBI lineage: Bacteria > Bacillati > Actinomycetota > Actinomycetes > Mycobacteriales > Nocardiaceae > Nocardia > Nocardia sp. NPDC060259. The sequence goes on along the minus strand of NZ_JBHXAY010000014.1, from coordinate 84,848 downwards.
GGCCCCGACGACAACCGTCCCCACGACAACTCCGCAGATCTCAGGGGAGAACTGCCGGGTGACGGACTGATGTCCGCACCGGCACCGCCGTCGGCTGGGGCTTTCCCCAGCCCCCCTGGCGGATTCGCGCCAGCACCACCCCCGTCGACGCGACGCAACCAGGAGTTGCTGTTGCTGGCGGGGGCGGCGGGGATCACGACGGTGGCGCTGTTCATCGTGGAGGCGAGCCAGGAACAATCGGTCACCTGGGACATCGTCAAGTACGGGCTGGCGTTCCTCGCGCTGTTCGGGATCGCGCACCTGGCCGTGCGGCGGTTCGCGCCGTTCGCCGACCCACTGCTGCTGCCGATCATCGCGCTGCTCAACGGTTTGGGCCTGGTGCTGATCCACCGGCTCGACCTCGCGGACGCGCAGAAGGCCGTGTACGACTCGAGCCCGATCCCCTCCCCCGACGCCAACCAGCAGATCATGTGGACCGGCCTGGGCATCGTGGTGTTCATCACCCTGCTCATCGTCTTGCGGGACTACCGCACGCTCGCGCGCTACACCTACACCCTAGGCCTGGTCGGCCTGGTCGCGCTGGCGATTCCGGCACTGCTGCCCAGCCGGTTCTCCGAAGTCAACGGCGCCAAGATCTGGATCCGGCTGCCCGGATTCAGCGTGCAGCCGGGCGAATTCGCCAAGATCCTGCTGATCGTCTTCTTCGCGGGCGTGCTCGTTGCCAAGCGTGATCTGTTCACCGCGGCGGGCAAGCACTTCCTCGGCATGGAGTTCCCGCGGCCGCGTGACATGGGCCCGATCCTGATCGTGTGGGTCGTCTGCATCGGCGTGCTGGTCCTCGAAAAGGACCTCGGCACTTCGCTGCTCATCTTCGGCACCGTGCTGGTGATGATCTACATCGCCACCGAGCGGGTGGGCTGGCTGGTCATCGGCGGCGGGCTGCTCGCGCTCGGATTCGTCTTCGCCTACCAGCTTTTCGGGCACGTGCGCGTGCGCGTGGACACCTGGCTGCATCCGTTCGACGACTACCACAACACCGGGTACCAGATCTCGCAGTCGCTGTTCGGTTTCGCGACCGGCGGCCTGGCCGGCACCGGGCTGGGCAGCGGACGCCCGCAACAGGTGCCCTTCGCCAAGACCGACTTCATCGTCACCACCATCGGTGAGGAGCTCGGCCTGATCGGGCTCACCGCGGTGCTGATGCTGTTCCTGATCTTCATCGTGCGTGGGCTGCGGACCGCGCTTGCCGTGCGCGACAGCTTCGGCAAGCTGCTCGCGGCAGGCCTGTCGTTCACCATCGCGATCCAGATCTTCGTCGTCGTCGGCGGCGTCACCAAACTGATCCCGCTCACCGGCCTGACCACGCCGTTCATCTCCTACGGCGGTTCGTCGCTGCTGGCGAACTACGCGCTGCTCGGGCTGCTGATCAAGATCTCCGATGCCGCCCGCGCGCCCGCACCGGCGCGCAAGCGCGGCCCGGCGCCGATCGCCGAAGCGCCGACCGAGATGTTCCGCAGGTCGGAAGGCAGGGCGAGCGAATGAACACTCCGCTACGTCGCGTCGCCGTCGCCGTGATGGTGATGGTGGTCGCGTTGCTCGTGAACGCGACCTACCTGCAGGTGGTCAAGGCCGACGATCTGCGCAGCGATCCGCGCAATGTGCGCGTGCTGCTCGACGAGTACGCACGCCAGCGCGGTCAGATCTCCGCGGGCGGCACCGTGCTCGCGAGCTCGGTCGCCACCGACGACCGGTACAAGTACCTGCGCCAATACCCGAGCACCCCGCCCGCGTTCGCGCCGGTCACCGGCTTCTACTCGATGCAGTACGGCAAGACCGGCCTCGAGCTGGCCGCGGACCCGCTGCTCTCGGGCAACGACTCGAGCCTGTTCGGCCGCAGGCTCATCGACATGTTCGCGGGCCGTGACCCGCGCGGCGCCAACGTGCTCACCACGATCAACCCGCTGATGCAGCAGGTCGCCTACGAGCAGATGACCGCCAAGGGCTACACCGGCGCCGTCGTCGCGATCGAGCCGAGCACCGGCAAGATCCTGACGATGGTCTCGACCCCCAGCTACGACCCCAACGAGCTGTCGGGCCACGACGGCGCCGCGGGCCGGGCCGCGTGGGAACGGCTCAGCACCGATCAGAGCCAGCCGATGCTCAACCGCGCCGTCTCGCAGACCTACCCGCCCGGGTCGACCTTCAAGACCATCGTGACCGCGGCCGCGCTCTCCAACGGCGTCGCCGGTCCCGACGACCAGTTCACCGCGGCGCCCAACATCACCCTGCCCGGCACCAGCACCACGCTGGAGAACTACAACGGCAGCACCTGTGGTGACGGGCCGACCGCCAGCCTCTACGAGGCGTTCCGGCGCTCCTGCAACACCGCGTTCGTCGAACTCGGTGTGAAGGTCGGCGCGAGCGCGCTCAAGGACGAGGCCGCCGCGTTCGGCATCGGCCCGCACCGCGGTGTACCGATTCCGGTCGCCGAGTCGACCGTCGGCCCGATTCCCGACAACGCCGCCCTCGGCCAGTCGAGCATCGGCCAGCGCGATGTCGCGGTCACCCCGCTCGACGTCGCGGTGGTCGCCGCGACCATCGCCAACGGTGGGACCAGGATGCAGCCGTACCTGGTAGACCAGACCCAGGCGCCGGACCTGTCCGAGCTCAGCAAGACCAAGGCGGTCTCGGTCGGACAAGCCGTGAGCCCCCAGGTAGCGTCGACCCTGACGAATCTGATGGTCGCCTCGGAGGCCAATACCGCCGGCGGTGGCCGGTCGCCGTACCAGATCGCCTCCAAGACCGGCACGGCCGAACATGGCAGCAATCCGCGTAACACCCCGCCGCATGCGTGGTATATGGCGTTCGCGCCCGCGCAGAACCCGAAGATCGCCATCGCGGTGATCGTCGAGAACGGCGGCGACCGGGCGCTGGCGGCCACCGGTGGTTCGGTGGCCGCTCCGATCGCCAGGTCGGTGCTGGATGCCGGCCTGGCAGGGGGCTGAACGAAATGAGTGTGCGAGTGACAACACGGGGGCCCCGATGCTGAACAACGGCGCCATGATCGCCGACCGCTACCGCCTGCAGCGGCTCATCGCCACCGGCGGTATGGGCCAGGTGTGGGAAGCGATGGACACCCGTCTCGACCGGCGGGTCGCGGTCAAGGTCCTCAAGACCGAGTTCTCCGCCGACCCGACGTTCCGTCAGCGGTTCCGGACCGAGGCGCGCACCACCGCGCAGCTCAACCACCCCGGGATCGCGGGCATCTACGACTACGGCGAGACCACCGACCCGTCCGGCGGCGAGACCGCCTACCTGGTGATGGAGCTCGTGCAGGGCGAACCGCTCAACGCGGTGCTGAACCGGATGGGCAGGCTCTCGGTCGTCCAGGGTCTGGACATGCTCGAGCAGACCGGCCGCGCACTCGAGGTCGCGCACGCCGCCGGCGTCGTGCACCGTGACGTGAAGCCGGGAAACATCCTGGTGACTCCGACCGGCCAGGTGAAGATCACCGACTTCGGCATCGCCAAGGCGGTCGACGCCTCGCCGGTGACCAAGACCGGCATGGTGATGGGCACCGCCCAGTACATCGCGCCCGAGCAGGCCGTCGGCGAGGACGCCACCGCGGCCAGCGACGTGTACTCCCTCGGCATCGTCGGCTACGAGGCGCTGGCAGGAGTGCGCCCGTTCACCGGTGACGGCGCCATCACCGTCGCGATGAAGCACGTGCGCGACGCGCCGCCGCCGATGCCCGCCGATCTGCCGGCCAATGTGCACGAGCTGATCGCGATCACGATGGCCAAGGATCCGAGCCAGCGCTACAGCAGCGGCGGCGAGTTCGCCGACGCGGTCGCGGCGGTTCGGGCCGGTCACATGCCACCCCCGCCCGCGGGTGTCGGCCCGTCGATGACCGGGGCGACCCGTGTCCTGCCGCCCGGCCCGACCACGGTGATCCCGGCCGCCGCGGACTACGACGGCGCGACCATGCGCTTCGGCCACCAGGCGCCGCAGCCGATCACGCCCGGCGGCGGTTACACCGGCCCGGCGACGCAGGCCGCGGCTGCGGCCGCCGTCACGCCCGAGACCAGGAACAACAACCAGAAGTGGCTGATCGCGCTCGGCATCGGCGCGCTGGTGCTCGGTGGCGGTGTGCTGTGGCTGCTGTTCGGCGGTGAGCCGAATCGCGGCACCGGCACGACGACCACCACGGTGCAGACCACCAAACCGCTGCCCACGCCGGTGACCACCACCAAGCAGCTGCCGCCGGTGATCGAGCCGCCCAGCGAGGCGCCGACGACCACGCAGCCGCCGCGCCCGACGACCACCACCGAGGAGCCGCAGCCCACCACGACGGAACCGCCGGTCACGACGACGCAGCCGCCGACCAAGACGACCAAGCCCGAGCCGACCACCACGGCCAAGACCACCAAGCCGACCACCACCAAGCCGGCGGAGGGTACGACGACGGTCAACGGACGTCCGCGGCTGCCCACGCTCGACCTGCCGTTCCCCGACGCGCCGAACGCGCTCGGCCCGAAGATCACCGTCGACAACACTCCGTCACAAGGACAACCATGACCACCCCGAAGAATCTCTCCTCGCGGTACGAGCTGGGCGAGATCATCGGGTTCGGCGGCATGTCGGAGGTGCACAGGGCACGCGACGTGCGGCTCTCGCGCGACGTCGCGATCAAGGTGCTGCGGGCCGATCTGGCCCGCGATCCCACGTTCTACCTGCGGTTCAAGCGGGAGGCGCAGAACGCGGCCGCGCTGAACCATCCGGCCATCGTCGCGGTGTACGACACCGGCGAGGCCACCGTCGACGGCGGGCCGCTGCCCTACATCGTCATGGAGTACGTCGAGGGCGACACCCTGCGTGACATCGTCCGCGGCAAGGGCCCGCTGGCGCCGCGCAAGGCGATGGAAGTCGTGGCCGACGTGTGCGCCGCGCTCGATTTCAGTCACAAGGCCGGGATCGTGCACCGCGACATGAAGCCGGCCAACATCATGATCAACCGCGCCGGTGCGGTGAAGGTGATGGACTTCGGTATCGCCCGCGCGATCGCCGACAGCTCCAACCCGATGACCCAGACCGCCGCGGTGATCGGCACCGCCCAGTACCTCTCGCCGGAACAGGCGCGCGGCGAGACCGTCGACGCCCGATCCGATGTGTACTCGGTCGGCTGTGTGCTGTTCGAGATCCTCACCGGGCAGCCGCCGTTCACCGGCGATTCGCCGGTCGCGGTCGCGTATCAGCACGTCAAGGAGGATCCGCCGCTGCCGTCGTCGGTCAATCCCGGCGTGCCGCGCGAACTGGATTCGGTGATCCTCAAGGCGATGGCCAAGAACCCGGCCAACCGGTACCAGACGGCCGCGGAGATGCGCGCCGACCTGATCCGGGTGCTCGGCGGGCAGAAGCCGATCGCGCCGATGGTGATGAACGACGAAGATCGCACCACCATCATGGATTACGACGACGAGCCTTCCCCGCGGACGTTCCGTGATCGCCGCGACGACACCTCCGAGCAGGCCGCGCTCGCGCCGCCCGCCGAGGGCCGTAATCGCACCGGTCTGATCGCGCTCGGTGTCGCCGCCGCGCTCGCGGTGGCCTTCGGATTGTTCTGGGTGCTGGTCGGGCCGGGTAGCAAGCCCGGCCAGGTCGCCGTGCCCGATGTGTCGGGTCAGCCCTCCCAGCAGGCGCAGACCGCGTTGCAGAACGCCGGGTTCAAGGTCGCCGTGCTGCAGAAGCCGGACGGCAAGGTGACGCCGGGCAATGTCATCGCGACCCAGCCGCTCGGCGGTTCCCGGATCGACGAGGGCAGCACCGTCACCCTGCAGGTCTCGACCGGTCCCTCGCAGGTCCAGGTGCCGCGGCTGGCCGGTCTCACGCAGGCCGAGGCCGAGCAGAAGCTGAATTCGATCGGGCTGCAGCTGAACCCGAACGTGGCGCGCAAGGCGTCGAGCACCGCCGAGACCGACAAGGTGATCTCGCAGGAGCCGAGCGCGGGGGTGCGGGTCGACATCGATCAGCCGATCGTCGTCACCATCGGTTCGGGACCGGAGCAGATCAGGGTGCCGACGGTGGTCGGCCAGGACATCGCTGTCGCCCAGCCGAATCTGGTCGACAGCGCGGGGTTCAAGGTCGAGATCCAGGAGGTGAAGTCGACCGCGCCGAGGGGGCAGGTGCTCTCCACCAACCCGGCCGGCGGCAGCACCGCGGAGAAGGGCTCGACCATCACCGTGCAGGTCTCGGCCGGTGACCGGATCATCGTCCCCGATCTGAGCGGGCTCACCCCGACCCAGGCGCAGGAACAGCTGCGCGCGGTCGGCTGGACGGGTCAGCTCAGCCAGACCACGGTGATCACGCTCGACGGCAGTGCGTCGGGCAAGGTCGTCGGGCAGAGTCCGGCGGCGGGGTCCTCGGTCACCATGACCAGCAATGTCGTGCTGCAGGTAGGTGCTTCACCGATTCCGCGCTGAGGTCTCGATTGCGTGGAGAACCTACCCGCCGCGGCGCGGCGGGCGCAGAATGAGGCTGCTTCATCCCAACCAGCAACGCTGAACGAGGAGGTAGCCCTATGACCACGGCCAGGGACATCATGAAGCCCGGTGCGCAGTGGATCACCCGCGGCGACACCGTATCGACCGCCGCGACGGCGATGGCCGATCTCGGCGTCGGATCGCTCGTCGTCGCCGATGACGACGAACGCATGTGCGGCATCATCACCGACCGCGACATCGTCGTGAAGTGCATCGCGCTCGGTTTGTCCCCCGAAACGACGACCGCGGCCGAACTGTGCGAGTCGACTCCGCGCTGGGTCAGCGCGGACGCGGATGTGGAAGACGTGCTCGACCAGATGGAGAGTCATCGGGTCAAGCGGATGCCGGTGATCGAGAACAAGCGGCTGGTCGGCATGATCAGCGAGGCCGATCTGGCCAGGCACCTCGACGACAATCAGCTCGGCGAGTTCGTGACCGCCATCTACGGGCGGCCCTGAGCCTCAGCTCAGATCGAGGTGCGTGTTCATCGACATGGCCTCCTCGGCCAGGTCGGTGAGCTCCACTACGCGCACACCGTGCTTGCGGAGTTTGTCCACACCCTCGCACGCGGCGACGAACAGGCTCGGCTCGCGCCAGGCGATGACGACGGTCGGGATACCGGCGGCCAGGATCCGGTCGGTACACGGCGGTCGGCTCGCCGTGGCGCGGGTCGAGCACGGTTCGAGCGTGCTGTAGATCGTCGCCCTGGTCAGCCGTGGGTCGCCGGGGTCGAGCTTGTTCAGCGCCGATTCCTCCGCGTGCACCTTCTCGTCGGTCTCGCGCGACCAGCCGGTCGCGATCTCCACCCCGTCGGCGACGATCACCGCGCCCACCGAGTAGGCCGTTGTGCTGGGCGGACAGTTCCTGGCCAGGTCGATCGCCCTGTGCATGAATCGGTGGTCGGTGCTCTCGGCACTGTCTGCGCTCATCGAATTCCCCTGCTGGTCGGGAGTTATCCACAACTGTCGCATGATGTGGAGTCGGTCATGTTCAGGTGTGCAGCGATTCGTTCGACAAACTGTGGACAGTGATATTTCCGCAGGTCGGTCCCATGATTTCGAACACAGGACCGGTTAGCGAACTCACTCGTCCGCGTCGCCGACCAGGTACTTCAGCACAGCGACATCCCCAAGTTGTTCCACACCCGCCAAGCGCAGCCGGCGTTGTGCACCGCCGGGGAACTCGGCGGGGCCGACGAACCGCGGCGCTGCGGGGTCGCCGACCAGGATCGGCGCGATCGCGAGCCGGATCTCGTCGACCAGGTCGGCGGCGAGGAACCCGGTGTGCATCCCGGTGCCGCCCTCGACCATCAGCCTGTGGATACCGCGCTCGCCGAGATCGTCGAGCAGCGCGGACAGCGCGAGTTCGGGGCCGAGCGCGACGACTTCGGCCAGTCGAGCCAGCCGGTCACCCAGCGTCGCCGCGCCCGCGTCGGAGGTATAGACGAGTTTGTCGCCGCCTGAATGCCAGAAGCGCAGCTCGGGATCGAGCTCACCGGAGGCGGTGACGGTGATCTTGACCGGATACTCCGGCTTACCCGCCGACACCCGGTCGGCCCTGCGTTCGGCGCTGTTGACCAGCAGCCGGGGATTGTCGGCGCGCAGCGTCTGCGCGCCGATCAGGATCGCGTCGGACTCGGCCCGCACCTGGTCGACCCGGTCGAAATCCGCGCTGTTGGACAGCAGCAGCCGCTGGGCGCTCGTGTCGTCGATATAGCCGTCCAGGCTGGCAGCCACCGACAGCAGTACATATGGCCTCACTGGGTCACCAGCGCGGCGACCTCCGCTTCGAGCGCCGACACCAGTGCCTCGGCGGGGCGCTGCCCACACACCTCGAGCCAGTTGGCCAGCATCCGGTGCCCGCCCTGGGTGAGCACCGACTCGGGATGGAACTGCACGCCGTGGATCGGCAGCGTGCGGTGGCGCATGGCCATCACGATCCCGCTTTCGGTGTGGCCGACGACCTCCAGCTCGTCCGGGATCGTCTCGGGCAGGACGGTCAGCGAGTGGTAGCGAGTGGCGGTGAACGGGTCGGGCAGGCCGGCCAACACGCCCGAGCCGAGGTGGAACACCTGGCTGGTCTTGCCGTGCAGCAGCTCCGGCGCCCGGTCGACCGTGCCGCCGAAGGCCTCGCCGATGGCCTGGTGCCCGAGGCACACGCCGAGCAACGGCACCTGATGCTTGGCCGCCGCGTGCACCAGCGGGATGCTGGCGCCCGCCCGGTCGGGGCTGCCCGGCCCCGGGCTGACGAGCACGCCGTCGAAGGTCCCGCCCTCGTCGCCGCGGGTGAGCAGGGTGTCCAGGTCGGCGAGGCGCTGGTCGTCGTTGCGCCAGACCACGGCCTCGGCACCAAGCTGGCCGAGGTACTGCACCAGGTTGAACACGAAGCTGTCGTAGTTGTCGACGACCAGAACACGCATGCGTCGAGAGTACGTGGCGACCCCGTAGGTCGTCGCATCCAATACCTGGTGGGATAGCCTAGTAGTTACCTGTATTCCGAATTCGAGGACGTCATGCCCAAGTCCAAGGTCCGTAAGAAGGCCGACTACACCCCGAGCCCTGCCAGCCGCACCCCGGTGAAGGTGAAGGCGGGCCCGTCGCCGGCTTGGTACGTCGCGATCATGCTTGGTTTCATGCTGGCAGGCCTCGTCTGGCTGCTGGTGTACTACCTGGCCGCCGAGCAGATCGGCTGGATGAACGATCTCAACGCGTGGAACTTCCTGATCGGGTTCGGCCTGATGGTCATCGGCCTGATCATGACCATGCGATGGCGCTGACCAGCAGGTACGCGCCGGATTACACCGGTGTTATTCATGCACACCTGTGGATGAAGCTGTGGACAACTCGAGGAGCAATGGGGGACGAGGCCGCGTGAACGCTGTGGATTCCGCAGGCGGCACCTCGTGGACAACTCCCACCGCTGGTCTGGTCGCCGTCTCCGGCGGTGGCCTGATCCTGGTCGTGGCCGCCGTGCTCGCCCAGGACGGACCGAGCAGGCTGCTCGTCGGCCTGGCCGCGGTCGCCGTCCTGGGGATGGCCGTGCTCGGTTTCCGGCAGCGCCCCCGGTTGACCATGGTGTCCGGCCCCGCGCCGCGCCTGGTGGTCGGCACGCTCACCGGGCCGAAGGAGTACCCGCTCGACCGCATCGACCGGATCCGGATGGTCTCCTACCGCCGCCTCGGCCGGAAGTCGGCGATGCTCGAGATCGACGTCCAGCACGAGGGCTCGGAGCGGCTGCTGATCTTCGGCCGCTGGGATCTCGGCACCAATCCGCACGATGTCTACGACGCGCTGGTCGTCAACGGCTTCGCCGCGGTGGCCGACTGAGCCCGCAACGTTTCACGTGAAGCAAAGAACTCCCCGTCGCGCAGTGCGCGGCGGGGAGTTCTGCTGTGTACTGCTCGATCAGCCGATGCTGATCGAGGAGATCACGACCGGCTCCTCCGGGCGATCGTTGCGATCGGTCTTCACCGCGGCGATCGCGTCGACGACTTTGCGCGAATCGGGATCGACCACCTCACCGAAGATGGTGTGCTTGCGATTCAGGTGCGGCTGCGCGCTGACGGTGATGAAGAACTGCGAACCGTTGGTGCTCGGCCCCGCATTGGCCATGGCCAGCAGGTAGCCGCGGTCGAAGCGCAATTCGGGGTGGAACTCGTCGCCGAATTCGTAGCCGGGCCCACCGCGGCCGGTGCCGGTCGGGTCGCCGCCCTGGATCATGAACCCCGGCATCACCCGGTGGAAGACGGCGCCGTCGTAGAACGGGCCAGCCTCGGTACCACCGGCGTTCTCGGTGGTGTAGGGCGCGCTGCCGTCGGCGAGACCGACGAAATTGCGCACCGTCTTCGGAGCGTGGTTACCGAAAAGCGCGATCTTGATATCGCCGTGGTTCGTGTGCAGCGTCGCCACGGCCGTCTGATGGGGTGAGGTCACGCGAATATGGTGCCACGGGCCCAGTGTGACGCCGGGAACCTGATGGGAGCGTCTCGTAGAGTGGTCGTATGAAGCTTCGTAACCCGCTCATCGCGTCCCTCGCGATCGCCGGGGCAGGCGCCCTGGCCCTGCTGGCCCGCAGCAAGCGTCCGCAACTTCCCGAGCCCGCTGCCGAACCGCCGCGCCTCGGCTACTCCCGCAACGGTGCCGCGCCGGCCCCCGTCTCGGAGACCGGCGCGCACTGAACCGTCAGCGGCTGACGGACTTCTTGTACTGCACCTGAGCCAGCGGCACGAACACGATCAGGATCACCACGATCCACATCAGCGTCGTGGCCACCGGGTGCTGCATCGGCCAGGCATCCGAGGGCGGACCCAACGGGTTGGTGTTGCCGAACAGGTCGCGCACGGCCTGGGTGAGCGCGGAGACCGGGTTCCATTCGGCGAAGACGCGCAGCGGCCCCGGCAGGCTTTCCAGCGGCACGAACGCGTTCGAGATGAACGTCAGCGGGAAGATCACCATGAAGCTGGCGTTGTTGAACACCTCGGGCGCGCGCACAAGCAGTCCGACGACCGCCATGATCCACGACAGCGCGTAGGCGAACAGCAGCATCAGCGCGTAGGCGAGCACCGCGTCCAGGAACGACCCGCGGATCCGCCAGCCGACGATCAGGCCGGTCAGCGACATGACGACCAGGCTGACGATATTGATCACCACGTCGCTGATCGTGCGGCCGACCAGCACCGCCGACGGCGCCATCGGCAGTGACCGGAACCGGTCGATGATGCCCTTCTGCATGTCCTCGGCCAGGCCCGCGCCCGTGAAGGTGGCGCCGAAGACCACGGTCTGCGCGAAGATGCCCGCGATCAGGAATTCGCGATAGCCGCCCGCGACGCCCTCGATCTGGATCGCCGAGCCGAAGATGTAGGCGAACAGCAGCACGAACATGATCGGCGACAGCGTCGTGAAGACCAGCACGTCGGGCACGCGCTTGATCTTGATGACATTGCGCTTGGCGATGGTGACGCTGTCGCTGACGACCATCGAGAGCCGTTCACCGAGCCCGGGGCCCCGCACGTCCACCGCCTTGTTCAGCGTGGTGCTCATCGGTTCAGTCCTTCCTCGGCTCCGACGGTCTGCGCCGCGGCATCGCCGTTGACCAGTTCCTCTGCCTCGTGCCCGGTGAGGGTGAGGAAGACGTCGTCGAGCGACGGTCTGCGCAGCGCGACGTCGTTGATCTGCACCTTCTGCTCGGTGAGCCTGCCGATCGCGGTGACCAGGTCCTGCGAGCCGTTGGCCACCGGGACGGTGACCCGGCGCAGGCCCGGTTCGAGGTGGATCTCGCCGTCGGCCAGCCCGGCCAGCGCCTGCTGGGCAGGCCCGAGCTGATCGGCGGTGGCGACGGTGAGTTCGATGCGGTCGCCGCCGACGATGGCCTTGAGTTCGTCGGCGGTGCCGCGGGCGATCACCTTGCCGTGGTCGATGACGGCGATCGAGTCGGCCAGCCGATCGGCCTCGTCCATGTATTGGGTGGTGAGCAGCAGCGTGGTGCCGCCCGCCACGAGCTCCTCGATGACGTCCCACAGGTCGAGCCGGGCACGCGGGTCCAGACCGGTGGTCGGCTCGTCGAGGAACAGCACCGGCGGGTTGGCCACCAGCGCGCCCGCCAGGTCGAGGCGCCTGCGCATACCGCCGGAATAGCCCTTCACCGGCCGGTCGGCGGCGTCGGAGAGGCGGAAACGGTCGAGCAGTTCGCGCGCGCGTTCCTTACTGCGCTGCGTGCCGAGGTGATAGAGCCTGCCCACCATTTCGAGATTCTCGAATCCGGTGAGGTATTCGTCGACGGCTGCGTACTGCCCGGATGCGCCGATCCGGGAACGCAGGGCCTGGGGATTGCGGAGCACGTCGATCCCCGCGACGGTGGCACTGCCCTCGTCGGGGATGAGCAAAGTGGTGAGAACGCGGACAGTCGTGGTCTTTCCCGCGCCATTGGGGCCGAGAAGTGCGGTGACGGTACCTTCCGGAACGGCCAGATCCAGCCCGTCCAGGGCGACGAGCTGCCCGTACCGTTTGACCAGACCCTCGGCGACGATTGCGTCGGGCATGATTCTCCTGATGTCGTGGTTCAACGCTGTTGCCCCAGTATTGCGGTACCCACCGACAAGTCGCATCCCCTTTTGCCCGCCGTCGGGTACCCCGATGTACAGATTTGTTCGACATGCCGAGCTGTTGCGACACGCGACGAATCGGACGGATTTTCCGGCCGTGCCGTGAAAGGCAAGCCCCCGGTATCCGGGGCACGGACACAGGTACGACGAGAACCTGTTCACCGGCATTTTTTCGTAAAACGTTGCGTACCAGCCTTTTCCACGCGACGTAAGACAACTGTCGGGTGCTCGACCAGCGGAACCGCCGCCCCCAGCGCCTGATGCGGACACCCACTCCGCCCATGGTCGCCGAAAATTTTCGGAAACTGGTTCGTTGCGCGTACACGAATTCCGCCCGCATCGCGTAGGATCGTTCACGTCGGCCCCTCCCCCCCGGGCCGACCCTACGCGGGCCTCGGCTAACTCCCCCCCTTCGCCGAGGCCCGCTCCCCATTTTCCGGCAAGGTGCAGCTCGAGCTACCGGTGCGTACACCCGGTAGCAGATCGTCACAGTCCAGCCACGTTCCCGCGATCAACCCGCAACCAGGTCTATCGTCTGCCCATGGTGCCTGCCAAGGGTGCGATCGCGGCGCTCGTCGTTTCGATGGCTGTCGTTGTCGGCTGCAGCGGAGAAGCCGGCGACGAGCACACCGTCGCGACCACCACCGAGCAGCTGCCACCGAACCAGGTCGCCGCGGTCGCGCTCCCCGACGACGCGGTCGACAAGGCGGTGGCGAAGCTCGACGAGCTGGCCACCTCGCTCATGGACAGCAGCCGCATCCCCGGCATGGCCGTCGCCGTCGTGCACGGTGGGAAGACCGTGTATGCCAAGGGCTTCGGCGTCCGCGAGGCAGGCGGCCAGGACAAGGTCGACGCCGACACCGTCTTCCAGCTGGCCTCGGTGTCGAAATCGGTGGCGGCCACCGTCGTCGCCCACCAGGTCGGCAAGGGCACGGTCGAGTGGGAAACACCCGTGGTGTCGAAGCTGTCGTCGTTCGCGCTGGCCGACCCGGCCACCACCGCCCAGCTCACCATCGGCGACCTGTTCGCGCACCGCAGCGGCCTGCCCGACCACGCGGGTGACCGGCTGGAGGACCTCGGCTACGACCAGGCCGCGATCCTCGACAAGCTCCGCCTCGAGCCGCTCGACCCGTTCCGGATCACCTACCACTACACCAACTTCGGTCTCACGGCAGGCGCCGAGGCCGTCGCCGCCGCGGCGGGCACCGCCTGGGACCGGCTCAGCGCCGACACCCTGTACACCCCGCTCGGCATGTCCGCCACCAGTTCCCGCTTCGTCGACTTCCAGTCGCGCCCGAACCGCGCCGTCGGCCACGTGAACGTCGACGGCAACTGGGTCGCCGGACAGGTCCGCAACCCCGACCCGCAGTCCCCCGCGGGCGGTGTCAGCTCCTCGGTGAACGACATGGCCCGCTGGCTGGCGATGGTGCTCGGCAACGGCGCGTCCAACGGCACGACCATCGCCGAGCCGGACGCGCTGCTGCCCGCGATCAGCCCGCAGGTGATCTCCTCCCCCGCGTCATCGCCGGAAGCACGGGCTGGCTTCTACGGGTTCGGCTTCAACTCTTCGACGTCGTCCGCAGGCCGCACGGCCTACAGCCACTCCGGTGCGTTCGCGCTCGGCGCCGCGACCAACTTCCTGGCGATCCCGTCCGCCGACGTCGCGATCGTCGCGCTCACCAATGCCGCGCCGATCGGCGTGCCGGAGGCGCTGACCGCCGAGTTCGGCGATCTCGTTCAGTTCGGCGAGATCCGCGAGGACTGGCGCGGCATCTACCAGGCCGCGATCGCTCCCATCAACGATCCGGTCGGCGACCTGTCCGGCAAGTCCGCGCCGGCGAATCCGGCCGCGGCCAAGCCGCTACCGAGCTACGCGGGCACCTACGCCAACGAGTACTGGGGCCCGGCCACGATCGCCGAGGACGACGGCGCCCTGGTCCTCACCCTCGGCCCGGCCCAGCGCCGATACCCGCTGCGGCACTGGGACGGCGACACCTTCGCCTTCGAGCTGAGCGGCGAGAACGCACCGCCCGGCAGCGTCTCCTCGGCGATCTTCGACAACGGCACGCTCACCCTCGACTACTTCGACGAGAACGGCCTCGGGAAATTCACCCGGTGACCTCGACCGCGCGCCACGCCGCGGCGAGCCGCAGCGCCCTGACCTTGCCTGCGACCCCGAGCAGGGGTTCGTCGCGCTCCCACCGGCTCCTGGTCTCGGGGTCGACCAGCTCCCACAGCGGCGCGAGCTCGGCACGCAGACGCGTCAGCCGCTCGAAGACGCCACCCAGCGCGATGTGCACGCCTGCCGAACCCGGGTCCTCGGTACTCACGCCACGCACGGCCGCAAACAGGGCCAGCAGCTGTTCTACGGCCTCGGCGGGCCATGGTGCTTGCCGGGCAACCCGGACGAGCTGTCCGAGCACAGCGGCGACCACATGCAGATCTTCGACGGTGCGGAACGGCTTGAGGTAGTCGGCGTAGCCGTCACCGGGCAGCAGCTCGCCGGGCGCGGCGTCGAAAGTGACGGTGGCGTGCGGGATCTCCGGGGCGAACGGCAGCGCGGGCAGCGGCGTCACCACGGTGCCGGGTCCGGCCTGCACGAGCACCGCCCGCAACTCGGCGCGGCCGTCGGCCTGCTCGCCCGAACGGGCGATCACCAGGAAGCTGGTGGCGAACTCGCCGAGCGTGGCGAAGGATTTCGTGCCGGTGACAGCGCCGTCGGCGGTCACGGTGGTAGTCATCGACGACGGCTTGGCGCCGTTCGCCTCGGTCGCGCACATGGAGGTCAGCCCCGCGAAACCGAGCGTGGGAACCAGCGCGTGCAGCGCTTCCTGATAGCCGCCGAGAAAGGCCGTACCTGTTCCGGCACTGTCGAATCCGGCGACGGCCGCGCGATCGATCGAACTCGCGAAGGCGGCGCTGCGGGCGCGATGCTGTGCCGCGATCGCGGCGATATCGGTCGAGGTCGACTCGACGGGAGCTGCGGTGAGCAGAAAATCGAAAACCGAGGAATTCACAGAAGTGGAGCCTAGGGGAATCGAACCCCTAACCCCTGCCTTGCAAAGGCAGTGCTCTGCCAATTGAGCTAAGGCCCCTTGCTGGCTTGGTGAAACCAGTTGGCAACCCGAATCAGCGGGTGGTGACCTCGCGCCAGAGGTCTGCGTCATCGCGCTTGCGGAATTTGGTGATACCGATGAGAACCGCGATCACGACACCGACCGTGAGGACAATCTTCATGATTCCCACCCTACTGTGATGTACGGGAGTGGGCCTAGGAGGACTTGAACCTCCGACCTCTTCGTTATCAGCGAAGCGCTCTAACCGCCTGAGCTATAGGCCCGTACTCGTTTTCGGCCCCCTGCCGGAGCAGTGAACCGCAACGAGGAACGAGGTTACCCTACCCGGCCGCTGTTAGCCAAAACGGCCGGTCAGGCCCCTTTTTGCGGGGCTGACCGGCCGTCGGGGCAGGACCGATTTCTAGTCCGGATCGGCCAGGGTCACCTGGATGCCACCGACCAGATCGCAGCACTGGTTGTAGATGAACACACCGACCGTCGCCAGCGCGGTGAACAGCACCACGTTGATCAGGCCGATGACGCCGGCGTAGCCGAATACCGTGCCCGCGTCGATCAGGTTCGTCGAGCCGCCCTCCTGGTTGAACATCTCGCCCAGCGAGCTGTCCAGGTTGTCCCACACGCCCATGCCGGCGAGCACGATGTAGAGCAGGCCGACGGCCAGCATCCACACGAAGAACAGCGCGATGCTGATCACCAGGGTGATCTTCAACGTCGACCACGGATCGATCCGGCGGATCTGCACCGTCGCGCGTAGCGGCTCACCCGACGCGGCCGCGGCGATGGCCACCGGCACCGCCGGCGAGACCGACGCGGGAGCGGCGGCCCTGGCACCCGGACCAGGCTGCGGCGGAATATGAGCCATCGGCAAGCCGGGCGGAGCAGGCGGCGCGTCGGGCGTCGGATGCCGCACCTCGGACAGATCGGGCATGTCCTTGACCAGTTCCGGACGGGCGATGCTGCGGGTCGGCCCGTCGATGCCGACGGACTTCACCATCGCCGCTTCCTTGCGGGCCGCCTTGGCCGCCAGGTCGGCCGTGGTGCGGGCGTTGGACGAGCCACTGCCCTTCAGCCCACCCGCCGGCGCGGGCGCCCCGGTCGACGGACGGCCCTGGCTCGGCGCCTCGCCCGGCCGGTACAGGTTCGACTGCGGCTCGCGCTGCGGCAGCTGCGCCCACCCGTCCTGGTAGGGCGACGATTTGCCCTTCCCGTTGCCCGCGGGAGGCCCGTTACCAGCGGGCGGCGTGGGTTCGGTACCCATCCGCACGGTCGACTGGTCGAACGATTCGCCCCCCGCGGCACCGGATTCCGGCGCCGCGCCCTCGGCCGGACCGCCCTGGCGAGGGATCGGCCGCGGCTGGATCGGAGACGAGGCAATCCGCTCGGTGACGCCGTTGGTCTGGTTCCGATCGTCATTCGACTGATTCGGTGTGGTCAATGGAATCCTCAGATCCGTTCGTTGCCGCCGCTGATTGGGTTATTGCTCCGAAGCCGCGTCGCCGGTGAGCTGATCGGGATCGGGCTCGTCGGCGTTGCGCGCGATCGCTAGCAAGGTATCGCCATCCGCGAGGTTCATCAATCGCACGCCCTTTGTCTGGCGTCCGGCTTTACGAACTTGCTTGGCTGCGGTGCGGATGACGCCACCACTGGAAGTGATCGCGTACAACTCGTCCTCGTCGTCGACGATGAGCGCACCGACCAGGCTGCCACGCTTCGGGTCGTACTGAATTGTCAATACGCCTTTTCCGCCACGACCCTGCGCGGTGTACTCCTCGATCGCGGTGCGCTTGGCGTAGCCGCCCGCGGTCGCCACCAGCAGATAGGTGTCCTCGCGAACCACGTTGAGCGAGAGCAGTTCGTCGTCGGCGTTGAAGCGCATGCCCTGCACACCGGAGGTGGCGCGGCCCATCGGGCGCAGCGCCTCGTCGGTCGCGGAGAACCGGATCGACTGGCCGTGCGCCGAGACGAGCAGCAGATCGTCGTCGGAGGAGCACAGCACCGCGCCGACCAGTTCGTCGTCGTCGCGCAGGTTCACCGCGACGATGCCGCCGGAGCGGTTGGAGTCGAAATCGGTGAGCTTGGACTTCTTCACCAGGCCCGCGCGTGTCGCGAGGACCAGGTACGGCGCGTCCTCGTAGGTCTTGAGCTGGATGATCTGGGCGATCTTCTCGTCCGGCTGGAACGCGAGCAGGTTGGCCACGTGCTGGCCGCGCGCGGTCCGGTTGGCCTCGGGCAGCTCGTAGGCCTTGGCCCGGTAGACCCGGCCCTTGTTGGTGAAGAACAGCAGCCAGTCGTGGGTCGACGACACGAAGAAGTGCTTGACGATGTCGTCCTGCTTGAGGCCCGCGCCCTGCACGCCCTTGCCGCCGCGCTTCTGCGACCGGTACAGATCGGTCTTGGTGCGCTTGGCGTAGCCGGTCTCGGTGATCGTGACGACCACGTCCTCGCGGGCGATCAGGTCCTCGTCGGCGACGTCACCGTCGCTGGCGATGATCCTGGTCCTGCGGTCGTCGCCGTACTTCTCGACGATCTCGGCCAGCTCGTCGCGCACGATCGCGCGCTGGCGCTCCGGCTTCTCCAGGATGTCCTTGTAGTCGGCGATCTCGAGCTCGATCTTGGCCAGATCGTCGATGATGCGCTGACGCTCCAGTGCCGAGAGGCGGCGCAGCTGCATGTCCAGGATCGCGGTCGACTGGATCTCGTCGATGTCGAGCAGCTGCATCAGGCCGGTGCGCGCGGTGTCGGTGTTGGCCGAGCGGCGGATCAGCGCGATGACCTCGTCGAGCAGGTCGAGCGCCTTGACCAGGCCGCGCAGGATGTGGGCCCGCTCCTCGGCCTTGCGCAGCAGGTAGCGGGTGCGCCGGACGATGACTTCCAGCTGGTGGTCGACGTAGTACCGGATCATCTGATCCAGGCGCAGCGTGCGCGGCACGCCGTCGACGATCGAGAGCATGTTCGCGCCGAAGCTGGTCTGCAGCTGGGTGTGCTTGTACAGGTTGTTCAGCACGACCTTGGCGACCGCGTCGCGCTTGACCGTCACCACGATGCGCATGCCGACACGGTCGGAGGACTCGTCGTGGATATCGGAGATACCCGCGATCTTGCCGTCCTTGACCTGCTCGGCGATCGAGTTGATGAAGTTGTCGGTGTTGACCTGGTACGGCAGCTCGGTGATGACGATCTGGGTCTGACCGCGGCTGCCCTCCTCGATCTCCACCACACCGCGCATGCGGATCGAACCGCGGCCGGTGGTGTAGGCGTCGTGGATGCCCTGGCTGCCGACGATCAGGCCGTGGGTCGGGAAGTCCGGGCCCTTGACCCGTTCCATGCACGCGGCGAGGGTGGTTTCCTCGTCGGCGTCGTAGTTCTCCAGCGCCCAGTAGATGGCCTCGGCCAGCTCGTTGAGGTTGTGCGGCGGGATGTTGGTCGCCATGCCGACCGCGATGCCGTTGCTGCCGTTCATCAGCAGGGCGGGCACGCGGGCGGGCAGCACAGTCGGCTCCTGCGAGCGACCGTCGTAGTTGGGGACGAAATCGACGGTCTCGCTGTCGATGTCGCGCAGCATCTCCATCGCCAGCGGCGTCAGGCGGCACTCGGTGTATCGCATTGCGGCCGCGCCGTCGTTGCCGCGGGAGCCGAAGTTGCCCTGGCCGTCGACGAGCGGATAGCGCAGCGACCAGGGCTGGGCCATGCGCACGAGGGTGTCGTAGATCGACGCGTCGCCGTGCGGGTGGTAGTTACCCATGGTCTCGGCGACCGGACGGGCCGACTTCACGTAACCGCGGTCGGGGCGGTAGCCGTTGTCGTACATCGCGTAGAGCACGCGCCGGTGCACCGGCTTGAGGCCGTCGCGCACATCGGGCAGCGCGCGGCCGACGATCACGCTCATCGCGTAATCGATGTAGCTGCTCTGCATTTCGTTCTGGATGTCGACCGGTTCGATCCGGTCGCCCGCACCACCGGAGGGCGGCAGCGTGGTCTCAGTCATCAAATCTCCTTCGAGGGCCTGACATGCTTCACGGGCGCGCGCTTACGGCGCTGCACCGGTTACACGTCGAGGAAGCGGACGTCCTTGGCATTGCGGGTGATGAAGCTGCGACGTGCCTCCACGTCTTCGCCCATGAGCACGGAGAACAGCTCGTCGGCCGCGGCCGCGTCGTCGAGCGTCACCTGACGAAGCACCCGCACCGAGGGATCCATGGTGGTTTCCCACAGCTCCTTGGCGTTCATCTCGCCCAGACCCTTGTAGCGCTGGACGCCGTCGTCCTTGTTGATCTTCTTGCCCGCGGCCAGGCCTGCCTCGATCAGCGCGTCGCGCTCGCGGTCGGAGTAGGCGAACTCGGGATCCGAACGCATCCACTTGAGCTTGTACAGCGGCGGCTGGGCCAGGTACACGTGACCGTGCTCGACCAGCGGGCGCATGAACCGGAACAGCAGCGTGAGCAGCAGCGTCGCGATGTGCTGGCCGTCGACGTCGGCGTCGGCCATCAGGACGATCTTGTGGTAGCGCAGCTTCGCGATGTCGAACTCGTCGTGGATACCGGTGCCGAACGCGGTGATGATCGACTGGACCTCGTTGTTCTTGAGGACGCGGTCGATGCGGGCCTTCTCGACGTTGATGATCTTGCCGCGCAGCGGCAGGATCGCCTGGTACATCGAGTCGCGGCCGGACTTGGCCGAGCCGCCTGCGGAGTCACCCTCGACGATGTAGATCTCGCACTTGCCCGGATCCTTGGAGCGGCAGTCGGCCAGCTTGCCTGGCAGCCCGCCCAGATCGGTGGCCGACTTGCGGCGCACCAGCTCACGCGCCTTACGGGCGGCCATGCGTGCCTGCGCCGAGGACACCGCCTTCTGCACGATGGTCTTCGCGTCGGCCGGGTTGGCCTCGAACCAGTGCTGCAGGTGTTCGTTGCAGGCGCGCTGCACGAACGACTTGACCTCGGTGTTGCCCAGCTTGGTCTTGGTCTGGCCCTCGAACTGCGGCTCGCCGACCTTGACGCTCACGATGGCGGCCAGGCCCTCGCGGATGTCGTCGCCGGTGAGGTTGCCGTCCTTCTCCTTGAGGAGCTTCTTCTCCTTGGCGTACTTGTTGACCACCGTGGTCAGCGCCGCGCGGAAGCCCTCTTCATGGGTGCCGCCCTCATGGGTGTTGATCGTGTTGGCGAAGGTGTGGACCGACTCGGAGTAGCCCGAGTTCCACTGCATCGCGACCTCGAGCTCGTGGCCGGTGCCCTTGCCGGTGAAGCCGACGACCGAGTTGTGGATGGCCGACTTGGTGCGGTTGATGTGGCGGACGAAGTCCACCAGGCCGCCCGGATAGTGGTAGGTGCGGGTCTTGACCTTGTGCTCGACCGGCGCCTGGACACCGTCCTCGACGTGCTTGGGCGCCTCGGCGGTATCGCTGACGATCTCGTCGATGACGTCGGAGTCGGTGACCCGCTGGTCGGTCAGCGTGATGGTCAGGCCCTTGTTGAGGAAGGCCATCTCCTGCAGGCGGCGCGCCACCGTCTCGAAGTTGTAGGTGGTGGTTTCGAAGATCTCCGGGTCGGCCCAGAACCGGATCGTCGTGCCGGTGCGCTGAGTCGGCTCGCCCTGGATCAGCTTGCCCGGCTTCGCGTCCTTGTACACCTGGGTCCAGTGGTAGCCGTCGTTGTCGATCTCGGCTTCCAGCTTGCTCGACAGCGCGTTGACCACCGAGATACCGACGCCGTGCAGACCACCGGAGACAGCGTAGGAGTCGGAGTCGAACTTGCCGCCCGCGTGCAGCTGCGTCATGACGACCTCGACGGTCGGGATGCCCTGCGCGTGCATGCCGGTGGGGATGCCACGACCGTCGTCGACGACCTCGACACCGCCGTCCTCCAGCAGCGTGACGTCGACCCGGGTCGCGTAGCCGGCCATCGCCTCGTCGACCGAGTTGTCCACAACCTCCCAGATCAGGTGGTGCAGACCGCGTTCACCGGTGGAACCGATGTACATGCCAGGGCGCTTGCGCACCGCTTCCAGGCCCTCGAGGACCGTGATGGAGGAGGCACCGTAGCCCTGCTTGTTGCCCGATGCGTTGGAGTCGTTGGCAGCCACTTGTCGGTAGCTCTCCTTACTTGCTGATCCCTGTCGCAGCGATCGGGCAGCACGCGGACTGCACAGCACGCGTCGAGGGTTCGCCGCTGGTTACGTCACCATCCTACTGGTAAGCCCAACTTACAGTGCACCTACGACACCCCTGACGCCGCCGTGAATGCGAGAAATCGGCCTACCGCGACAAGCGTCCGCCTTCCGGAGATTTCCGCCCGCCAGAACTGGCGTGAGACTTGCGTTCGGCGGTTCCACGTGAAACGCGGTCGACGGCTTTCGCCTCCGGTTCGAGTTATCCACAGGTTTTGTCCACATGTACAAAACTCCGTGGCCTGAGAGCGGCGCCGCCGCAAGGCAACTCACCCTGGTCACCGTCCGGCTACCCGTAGGTATCGCGCGGACCGCGTCCTTTGACGTGCCGCTCGCCCTTGCGCCAGCTCGGCGCGGCGGGGCCGGTGATCCGCAACTGAGTGACGACGCCCTGGCCGACCGCGGCATTGATCTTGGCGAGGATCTGCCCCTGGAGCATGCGCAGCTGGGTCGCCCACGCGGTGGACTCGGCCGCGATCTTGAGCACACCGCCCTCCAGCGTCACCGGCGTTGCGTGCGAGGCGATGTCCTCACCGACCACGCTCGCCCAGCGACCGAACACCATGCCCTCGGCAACCTTGCCCGACCAGCCACGACTCTTCGCGATCGAGCCGGTCAGAGCCGACAACAGCTGGGGATCACGGGGATCGGGACCCGCACCGGACCAGCCCGTGCGCCTGCGTCCACCCGCGCGCAACTTGCGCACCGGTGACGCCCGGCCCTGGCCGACCGACTTACCGCTGGCCTTGGCCGCGGCCCGTGCCTCCTCCAGTGCGCGCCGGGCGAGGTCGATCCCGCGCAGCTGCTGTTCCGGCTCTTCGGTCACCTCGGTTCCGCCTTCCGGTGTCGATACTGGCCGAGTGCGGAGGAGAGTCTACGCCGGGGCGCCGACAGTCCCGCCGAGACCGATCCGGCATATGTCCAGCATGTTGCCGGTTTTCCACAGGCGCTGTTGATAACTATCGCTATCTGTGCATATCTTCGGATTGTTCGGCCGGTTCGGTGACGATCATCGAGGTACGCCGGTCGGCTTCGCCGGTTGTTTGCACACGCAGCGGTTCGGCGGCGAGTTCGGCGGGCACGTCCTCGGCCACCGCGGCGGTGATGAGCACCTGCTCCGCCCCGGCGGCGACCTCGGCCAGCGCGGTACGCCTGCGCCGATCCAGCTCGGCGAACACGTCGTCGAGCAGCAGCACCGGCTCGGTGCCCGCACTGCGCAGCAGCTCGAACGAGGCCAGCCGCAGTGCCAGCGCGAACGACCAGGACTCGCCGTGACTGGCGAATCCCTTGGCGGGTGCGCTGCCGAGCAGCAGGTCGAGGTCGTCGCGGTGCGGGCCGACCAGGCACACCCCGCGCTCCAACTCCCTGTTCCTGGCTGTGGACAACTCACGCAACACGATCTCGTGCAGCTGCTCGGCATCGTCGGCCGCGGGCTCCCTGGCCGGGTCGAGCAGCTCCGGCGGCAGGTACCCCGACCGGTAAGCGATTGCCGCAGGACGTGATTCGGGCGCGATCGACCGATAAGCCTGTGCGAGATACGGATACAGGTCGTGGACCAGCCGTAATCGCTGCGCGAGCAGCACCGACGCGTGCTCGGCCAGATGCCCGTCCCACACGTCGAGTGTGCTCAGATCGGCACGCGAACGCACATGGCGCCCAGCGGTTTTCAACAGGGCAGAGCGTTGCCGCAGCACCTTGTCGTAGTCGGCGCGCACGCCGGCGAGCCTGGGCAGCCGGGCTGTGCACAACTCGTCGAGGAACCGTCTGCGCTCCCCCGGGTCGCCGCGCACCAGCGCCAGATCCTCCGGCGCGAACAGCACGGTCTGCAGAATCCCCAGGATCTCCCGCGACCGGCGCACCGGTGAACGGTTGATCTGGGCACGATTGGCGCTGCCCTGTTTGAGCTCGACGTCGACGCGCAGTTCGCGGCCCAGATTGACCACGGTCGCGCCGATCCTGGCCTGCGTCGCGCCCATCCGGATCAGCGGCGCGTCGGCGGAGACCCGGTGCGAGCCGAGGGTCGCCAGATAGCCGATCGCCTCGAGCAGGTTGGTCTTGCCGTTGCCATTGGCCCCCAACAGCACCGTGCGCCCTGGGGACAACTCGAGCTCGGCGTGTTCCCACGACCGGAAATCACGGACCGACAGCGCACGAATGAACATGCCGGATTACGCGTGCGGGGTTCAGCCGGGCAGCCGGACCGGCATCAACAGGTAGATGTACTGGCTCTCCAGCGCCGCGAACGCACCGGACTCCAGCACCTTGGGCTCCTCGTCGGAGGCGGGCAGCAGGACGGCGGGACGGCTGGGCGTGGTGAAGCCGAAGGTGACCCGGTCGGTGTGCAGCGCCGAAAGGCCTTCGGTCAGGTAGCCGGGGTTGAACGCGATGGTCAGCGGCTCACCGCGGAAATCGGCTTCCAGCCACTCCTCGGCGCGGCCCGCGTCGTCCCCACCCGCGGACAGCAGCACGCCGTCGGTGGAGAACTCCAGGCGCACCTGGGCGCCGCGCTCGGCCACCAGGGCGACACGCTTGATCGCCTCGGACAGCGCGGCGACGGGCAGCGTGGCGATGGAGGTGTGCTCCTTGGGGAGCAACTGGCGGAACTTGGGGAATTCGGCGTCGAGCAGGCGGGTGGT
Organism: Nocardia sp. NPDC060259; assembly: GCF_042728775.1. Lineage (NCBI taxonomy): Bacteria > Bacillati > Actinomycetota > Actinomycetes > Mycobacteriales > Nocardiaceae > Nocardia > Nocardia sp. NPDC060259. Next base: position 60,334 of record NZ_JBHXAY010000014.1, on the reverse strand, counting down.
GGTGCGGCGGCCCGCGTTGACGATGCCGAGCAGGCCGTCGGCCCCGCCCCCGGTGCCGAGCGAGAGCTGCACCGGCGCGTCGGTGGCGCCGAGGGTCTTGGCGGCTTCGGACAGCGTGCGCGCGGGGATGAGCACCGCGGTCTCGATGTCGGAGCGGGTGGGCTGCCACTGCAGGTGACGCACGGCGAGGCGGAAGCGGTCGGTGGCGGCGAGCACCACGTCGTTGCCCTCGATCTCGACGCGGATGCCGGTGAGCATGGGGAGCGTGTCGTCGCGGCCCGCGGCGACGGCGACCTGGCCGACCGCCTCGGCGAACACGTCGACACCGAGCTCACCGGTCTGCTGCGGCACCTCGGGAAGCTGGGGATAGTCCTCGACCGGCATGGTGGGCAGGGAGAACTTGGCGCTACCGCAGGCGATGAGGACGCGGGTGCCGTCGACGGAGACATCGACCGGCTTGTTCGACAGCGCCTTGGTGATGTCGGCGAGCAGCCGGCCCGAGACCAGCACCTGGCCGGGACCGGCGACCTCGGCGGCCACCCGCATCTGCGCGGAGACCTCGTAGTCGAACCCGGAGACCGTCAGGCCGTTCTCGTCGGCCACCAGCAGCACACCGCCCAGGACAGGCACAGGAGGACGGGACGGCAGACTGCGCGCCACCCAGGCCACCGACTCGGCGAAATCCTCTCGGGCGACCCGAAACTTCATGCTCGCAAGCTCCATCGCCCGATTTGTCCTCTCCGAGTTTCGAATCCGTGTGCGGGTGTGTTCAGCGGAGTTGAGGTGCTGCGTCGGCCGCGCACTGAGTCTCGCACAACAAGCCGACAACCAAACGGTACCCGGGCATCGCGGGAAGTCCGCATCGACCCTCCCTGCCGATCGAGCGCTGCCGGCCCATCCCCTCTTCTCCTTGCCGCTTGTGAGTGGAGCACCGACCGAGCCGAGCCTGTCCGACCGACTTTCCACACACCTTGTTTTGAAGAGATCTCTTCAAGAAATAGAACTGAAGTAGTAGTAGGCACTGTGGAATCTGTGGACTTCGACCGAATCCGCAGGTCAGCGCGCACGTCGGCGTGGGGATGGCCGTGGGGTGACTCGAGGATGAACCGGGAGCGTCTGTGGACGCCCGAAGTTGTCCCAATTCCATCCTCGAGTAGTCCTCGAGTTGTTCCACCGGATTCACCCTGTTGTTCACACGCGGGGGCAGGGTGGTGGCAACTAGGTGGATTCCTCGAGGACTCCACAGGGATTCCTCGAGGAATCCACAGGGCAAAAAAGAACACCGCCCCAGGTCAGGGCGGTGTTCGAGGGTGTGGATGAAATCAGCGGGAGCGCTGTTTGATCCGGGCTGTGAGTTCTTGCACCTGGTCGTAGACGCGGCGCCGCTCGGTCATCTCCTTGCGCACCTTCTTCTCCGCGTACATCACCGTGGTGTGGTCGCGACCGAACGCCTGCCCGATCTTGGGCAGCGACAGATCGGTCAGCTCACGGCACAGGTACATGGCGATCTGGCGGGCCTGCGCGAGCGGCCTGGCCTTGCCCGGCCCGGTCAGTTCCTCGAGCGTCGTATTGAAGTACTCGGCGGTGACGGCCATGATCGTCGCCGCGTTGATCTCGAGCGCCGCGGTGTCGGGCATCAGATCCCGCAGCACCACCTCGGCCAGCGACAGATCCAGCGGCTGACCGTTGAGCGAGGCGAAGGCCGTCACCCGGATGAGCGCTCCCTCGAGCTCACGGATATTGCGCTCCACCCGGCTGGCGATCAGCTCGAGCACGTCGTGCGGCACATCGAGCCGGTCCATCCGCGCCTTCTTGCGGAGGATCGCGATGCGGGTCTCCAGTTCGGGCGGCTGTACATCGGTGATCAGGCCCCACTCGAAGCGGGTGCGCAGCCGCTCCTCCAGCGTCGCCAGCTGCTTGGGCGGGCGGTCGGAGGAGACGACGATCTGCTTGTTCGCGTTGTGCAGGGTGTTGAAGGTGTGGAAGAACTCCTCCTGGATGCCTTCCTTGCCCTCGATGAACTGGATGTCGTCGACCAGCAGGATGTCGGTCTCGCGGTAGCGCCGCTTGAACGCGACCTTGCGGTCGTCGCGCAGGCTGTTGATGAAGTCGTTGGTGAATTCCTCGGTGGACACGTACTTCACCCGCATGCCGGGGAACAGCCGTTGCGCGTAGTGCCCGGCCGCGTGCAGCAGGTGCGTCTTGCCCAAACCCGAAGCGCCCCAGACGAACAGCGGGTTGTAGGCGCGGGCAGGCGCCTCCGCGATGGCGACCGCCGCGGCGTGCGCGAACCGGTTGGACGCGCCGATGACGAACGTCTCGAAGGTGTACTTGGCGTTCAAGCTCGCCGAGGACGACGGCTGCGGCGGCGCCTCGGGCGACTTGTTGAAATACGTCGGCCAGTTGTTGCGGGCGTCGACCACCGGCTCGTCGTCGGCGGGCTCGGCACCCGGCGTCCCCGGCCGCAGCGGTTCCGGCGCCGCCTCGATGGTGGGTTCCTCGGCCCGCGCGGCGATCGGCTCGTCCTGCTGCGGCCCCCGGCCCCGGCTCGGCGCGCGCTGCGGCGGCGGATCAGGGGTGAACAGCGACTCCTGACCCGGCGGGATGTGCTCGCGTCGGGGCGAACCGGAGGGCTCCCGGCGGGCGGGTGGGGCGGCATCGGCCGGGCGCTGGTCAGGGCGCGCGCCACGGAACTCGCCACGACCGCCGAACTCGCCGCCGTTGAAGTCGGGTACCGGGTACGCCGCCGTCGGCTCGAAGTCGGTGCCGGGGAACTCGGCTCGGTCGGGCTGGAACTCCGGTGCCTGCCCGTACTCCGATGCCTGTGCGTACTCGGGCTGCTGCTGATACTCCGGCGGCTGCTGCTGATACTCGGGCTGCTGGTATTCCGGTTCGGCTTGCCGGTATTCCGGTTCGGGCTGGTACTCCCGATGACCGGCGTAGTCGGGGCGCTCGCCGTACTCGCCCGCCTGCACGGGGTACTCGCGGCCGCCGTAGCTGTTGCCGTAGTCACCGGCGGGCGGATATTCCTGCCCGCCCTGGTACTCGTTGCCGTACTCGCCATTGCCCGCGGGGTACTCGCCCGCGCCGTAGCGGGGGCGGCCGTACTCACCGCGCGCGACGTAGTCGGGAACACTGAAATCGGGACCGGGATAGCCGGTCGGCGGGCGCACCTGCTCGCGCGGGCGCTCCGGTCGGCTCGTCATCCTGGCGTGCCGCGGCGAACTGCCCGCCCGCTCCCCCGCGGCCGGGCTCGGCGCGGCGATGCGCACGCCCAATCCTTCGACCTGCGGCCCGAGCCGGCGACCCAGCGAGCGCAGGATGGGTTCGCGCAGATCACGCTCGATCGCCTCCTGCGCGAGCGACGACGGAACCGACAGCAACGCGAAGCCCTGGGCGACGGTGAGCGGTTTGACCAGCTTCAGCCAGGCCTGCTGCGCGCGGCTGACCGCGGGAATGGCGCCGTCGGCCGAGCCGGTGGTGAGCTCGGCAACCACCTCTGGCCATACTGTGGCCAGCACATTCTGCTCGTCGTCCATGCAGCGTCCTCCCCGGACCGGTTGTTGGGGCCCACGGCCGGGAGCACGCGAGCAAAACCACCTGTGAACAGGTGGAATCCAGTAATCCTGCGTACAACCGAAGCCGGTTCGAACGCCGTGCGGTCCCAGAATCTCCGAGTGCGGCGCGGGCACCGTCGGCCCTACGAATATGCCACTCCGGCCGTCTTTCCACACAATTATCCACAGATGTGGACAAACCTGGGGATAGAGGGAATCTGCCAGCGTGTGGCAGTGAACGGGGCTGGACCTGCGGTTCTTCAGCAATCCCCCGGCTACAGAGGTTAGCCGTCCCCGCCGCAGAAGGCCAGAGGTGTGGAGGAACTCACGAAAACTGCCCCGATGCGTCAGTGCGTCCCGGGCGTGTCGGCCCAGGTCGGCCCGCTCCCTGGCGGCTATCCGGGGTCCGGTAATCTGGACATCGTGCCTAGCGCACGTGCCTGGGGGCCGAGTTTGACCCTGCGTAGCGGTATCAGTACCCTCGTACAGTCACCCCTTGGCGCGGTGGCGGCTGTGTGCTGCACGTCGATCGCCAAGGCTTTCTGCGTGTAGACCGCGGTCCGCTGCGCAGACATCCGAATCATTGAACAGAACTTCGGGCGCCGAACGGTGCCCACCAACTCGAGGAGTGTTGACCGTGGCCAAGGGCAAGCGGACGTTCCAGCCGAACAACCGTCGTCGGGCGCGCGTGCACGGCTTCCGCCTCCGGATGCGTACCCGTGCGGGTCGCGCCATCGTTTCGGCGCGTCGCCGTAAGGGCCGTTCCGAACTGACTGCCTGATCGCGCGTAGTCGGACGCTCGGGTGTTGCCTGAGCCGTATCGGTTGCACCACCGTGCCGAATTCTCCCGCACGGTGCGCCGCGGTCAGCGAATCGGGAGGCGAGATCTCGTCGTACACGCGCTTACGCACACGTACGACGATGTCGCCGATGTCGATTCCCTGATCCGGGTAGGCGGTCCGCGGTTCGGGCTGATTGTGAGCAAGGCGGTGGGAAACGCGGTGGTTCGCCACCGGGTGGCCCGCCGCCTGCGTCATATGTGCGCCCAGGTCGTCGACGAACTGCCCGCCGGTACCGATGTCGTGATCCGGGCGCTGCCCGGCGCGGCTACCGCCGACTCCGCCGAGTTGCTGCGCCAGCTGCGCTCCGGCCTACGCAAGCTCGGTTTGCGTACTGCACCGGAGCCCGCGCTCGGTCGCACCCCGGCCGGTGAGCGGCGATGAGGACTCTCACCCGGCTCCCCGCGAACGCGCTGATCTTCCTGATCGAGCTGTACCGGACCTATGTCTCCCCCACCCGGATGCCGATCTGCCGGTTCACCCCCACCTGCAGTGAGTACGCGGTGACCGCCCTGCGCACCCGCGGGCTGCTCGTCGGGTCGGCACTGACGGCCGTGCGCCTCGCCAAATGCGCACCCTGGCACCCTGGAGGGTGGGATCCCGTGCCAGAGCGCGGGTCGAATGCCTGCACAAAGTCATCGCCCGCGCTGATCGGCGATACGAACGACGGGAGTACCTAGAGCCGTGCTCGACATCATCTATTGGCCGGTATCCGCAATTCTGTGGTTCTGGCACAAGGCCTTCGGCTTTGTGTTCGGAGCTGACAGCGGGCTCGCCTGGAGCCTCGCGATCGTCTTCCTGGTCTTCACGCTGCGGCTCGTGCTGTACAAGCCCTTCGTCAAGCAGGTGCGTACCACCAAGCAGATGCAGGAACTGCAGCCCCAGATCAAGGAGCTGCAGAAGAAGTACAAGAACGACCGCGAGACCATGGCGCGGGAGATGCAGAAGCTGCAGAAGGAACACGGCTTCAACCCGCTGATGGGATGCCTGCCGGTCCTGGTGCAGGTGCCGGTGTTCCTCGGTCTCTTCCACGTGCTGCGCTCGTTCAACCGCACCGGTCACGGCTTCGGTCAGCTGGGTATGTCCGCGTACGACAACGCGCACACGCCGAACTACATCTTCAGCGCGACCGACGTGCAGTCGTTCCTGAGCGCCCGCATCTTCGGTGCGCCGATCGCTGCCTTCATCACCGCGCCGCAGAGCGAGCTGGAAGCCTTCGCCGAGTGGGGCGGCACACCGACCAGACTGAGCATCGCGCTCGTCGCGATTCCGCTGATGGTGATCGCCGGTGTGGCGACCCACTTCAACGCCCGCGCTTCGGTGCAGCGGCAGACGCCGGAAGCCGCCGCGAACCCGCAGGCCGCCATCATGAACAAGCTGTCGCTGTGGGTCTTCCCGCTCGGCGTGATGGTCGGTGGCCCCTTCCTGATGATCGGCATCCTGATCTACTGGGTGGCCAACAACATCTGGACCTACGGTCAGCAGCACCTGGTGTTCGGCCGCATGGAGAAGGAAGAGGAAGAGAAGAAGGCGAAGAAGCTGGAGCTGCGCGCGCAGAACGCGCCGAAGCCCGGCGCCAAGCCGGTCGACGTCCGCAAGAAACAGGACGCCCCGGCCGAGGACACACAGTCGACCAACGGCACCGCCGCGTCCAACGGCACCGCCAAGCAGACCGCCAAGCAGGGTGGCGGTAAGCGCAGGCCCGGTGGGCAGCAGCGGCCGGGTAACCGTGGCCGAGCGAACCAGAAGCGTAAGCGCTGAGTGGCGATCAGATAGAGGAATCCAATGACTGTTGAGACCGAGACCGACGGAGGGGACGCCACTGTGGCGACGACTGTTGACGTCGTGAACGACGCCGAAGAAGCGTTGATCGAAGAGGGCGAGATCGCGGGCGACTACCTCGAGCAGCTGCTGGACGTGCTCGACTTCGACGGCGATATCGACCTCGATGTCGAGGGCGACCGCGCCGTCGTGAGCATCGACGGTGGCCGCGATCTGACCAAGCTCGTCGGACGCAACGGTGAAGTCCTCGACGCGCTGCAGGAGCTGACCCGGCTGGCCGTGCAGCAGGCGACCGGCGTACGCAGCCGCCTGATGCTGGATGTGGCCGGCTGGCGCGCGCAGCGTCGCGCCGATCTGAGCGAGCTCGGCGTCGCCGCCGCAAAGCGGGTGCTCGAGTCGGGCAAGCCCGAGGCGCTGTCCGCGATGACTCCGTTCGAGCGCAAGATCGTGCACGACGCCGTCGCCGATATCGAGGGCGTGGCCAGCGAGAGTGAAGGTGTCGAGCCGAATCGCCATGTGGTGGTAGTGCCCGAGTAGGCTGACACCGCCGCGACCATGAAAGGGCCTCCGGTCTCGGACCGGGGGCCTTATTCATGTCCTCTTGCGATCGACCACCACTCGGAAGGATGTTTCACGTGGAACGAGAACTGGGTGCGCTGTCCGCCGAGCTGGAACCGCCTGCCGCCGCCGCGCGGGTGTTCGGCGACCGCCTGGACCTCGCCCGCCGCTACTGCGCGGCGCTGGCCACCGCCGGCGTGGAACGCGGCCTCATCGGCCCGCGTGAAGTCCCCCGCCTCTGGGAGCGTCACATCCTCAACTGCGCCGTGGTCGGCGAGTTGATCGAGGAGGGCGCGGCCGTGGTCGACATCGGCAGTGGCGCCGGACTCCCCGGCATTCCGCTGGCCATCGCACGGCCGGATCTCCGCATCACTCTCGTGGAACCGCTGTTGCGTCGCACAATCTTTCTGAGCGAGTTCATCGACGAGATCGGACTGAAGAACGTCACCGTCGTTCGTGGCCGCGCCGAGCAGTCCGGTGTCATCAAGGAGGCAGGCGGCGCGGATGTCGTCACCTCGCGGGCGGTCGCCCCGCTCGCCAAGCTCGCGCACTGGTCGCTCCCCCTGCTCCGCGACCACGGCCGGATGCTCGCACTCAAGGGAACGAGTGCCGCCGAGGAACTCGAACGTGATGGCGCCGAACTGATTCGCGACGGAGCCACCGATCTCCGGGTAGTCGGCTGCGGCGCCGGGATCGTCGAGGTCCCGACTCTCGTGATCAGCGCCGAACTGCTCCCCCGCGCCGAGCGTCCGACCCGTCGCGCGGGCCGGAAGGCAGTCAGCGCGGAGAAGAAGCGCCGTGGTAGCGGCAATCCTCTTTCGTAACGTGACGAAAGAGGCCGAGGGTATTTACCTACGGCCGAATCCGACCGAATTCCGATAGTTCCGGAGGGGTGCTGCAATCCGCTCCTCCTGGCATGTTTCACGTGGAACGCGAGCGAGGCGAGGTTCCACGATTTCACCTGCTCGGGTTGTCCAGTTGTGCTGACGGTTTCGCACGCACATGCCGGTGCATCCCTGGTGTCGCCGCGATGGCTCACGGTGACCGGAGCGGATGCTGGTCGGAGAGTTCGGCTTCGCCGACCGACGCCGGTTCCGGCGGATGGTGTCATGGGTTGAGGGCCGGGTCGGAAGGCTTGATCGCCCGTCCGATTTCGCCGCGAACGCTCCCCGGTGTTTCCCGTGAAACATCGCTCCTGGCACCGATTTGCGCGACTTTGGGTGTGTCCTTACCGGCGTGCCGCGATTCAGCTTTCCTAACTGTCGCGGGGCTGGCAAGCTGTTCACAGTCGGGCGTGCGCGCCGGGAGCCACCGCGGATGTGGCCGGACGCCCCCGAACTTGTTTGTGATGACACGGCGCCGACGCTCGGTCGGGAGTACGTGATCGAAGTTTCTCGGGTTAGGAGCAGTCTATGTCGAGCGGTCCGGCGAATGTTTCACGGGAAACAGCGTCGCGGGTCCCGGGGATGCTGGATTCCAGCAACTTCGACGCGGAGACGTTCGGGAACACTCCTTTCGGGAATATCTCCCCGGCCGAGACCCCGATCGCGGCGGAAGCGCAACGCGCCAGCCAGATTCTGCATCCAGGAAAGGTCACTGTGCCGAAACCCCGCGAGCAACGGATCATCACCATCGCCAATCAGAAGGGCGGCGTCGGTAAAACGACGACGACGGTCAATCTCGCTGCGGCACTAGCGCACCAGGGCATGACGGTGCTTGTCGTCGATCTCGATCCGCAGGGCAATGCGAGTACGGCGCTGGGCGTCGCGCATCACTCCGGGGTCCCCTCCAGCTACGAGCTGTTGATCGGCGAAGTCGCCGTCAAGGACGCGATTCAGCAGAGCCCGCACAGCGAACGGCTGCTGTGTGTTCCGGCGACGATCGACCTCGCCGGCGCCGAGATCGAACTGGTCTCGATGGTCGCCCGCGAGGGACGCCTGAAGACCGCGATCCACGAGGCGGCCATCGCCGGCTACGACATCGATTACGTGCTGATCGACTGCCCGCCCTCCCTCGGTCTGCTCACCGTCAACGCGCTCGTGGCGGCCAAGGAAGTGCTGATCCCGATCCAGTGCGAGTACTACGCATTGGAGGGCGTCGGCCAGCTGCTCCGCAATATCGGGCTGGTGCAGGCGCACCTCAATCCCGAACTCCACGTTTCGACCGTGCTGCTGACGATGTACGACGGCCGCACCAAACTGGCCGACCAGGTGGCCGAGGAAGTGCGCAACCACTTCGGCGACGTCGTCCTCAAGTCGATGATCCCGCGCAGCGTGAAGGTCTCGGAGGCACCGGGCTACGGCATGACCGTGCTCGATTATGATCCAGGCTCCCGCGGCGCGATGAGCTACCTGGACGCGGGGCGCGAGCTCGCCGCCCGCGCCCAGCTCCGCCAGGACGCGTCGTAGTGAGTTGGAACGAGGAAGGGATCGGTAGCCGATGAGTCAGGCGAAAAAGGGCGGTCTCGGGCGCGGCTTGGCCGCACTGATCCCGACGGGTCCGGCAGCGACGGCGCCGGGTCTCAGCAGTGCCGCGGCGAGCGTGATCGGGATCAACCCGATCGGCCCGCAGCCGGCCGAGGCGTTCCTGCATCGCGTTCCGGATGCCGAACCCGAACCCGAGGAAGACCTCGTCTCCCCCGGCGGCGCGGTCTACCGCGAGGTGCCCGCCGAGCAGATCGAGCCGAACCCGAAGCAGCCGCGCCAGGTTTTCGAGGAAGAGGCGCTGGCGGAGCTGGTGCACTCGATCCGCGAGTTCGGTCTGATGCAGCCGATCGTGGTGCGTCGCGTCGAACCGGGCGTCGACAAGTTCCAGTTGGTCATGGGCGAGCGCCGCTGGCGCGCATGCCAGGAAGCCGGACTGGCGACCATCCCCGCGATCATCCGCGACACCGACGACGGCGCGATGCTGCGCGACGCGCTGTTGGAGAACATCCACCGCGTGCAGTTGAACCCGCTCGAAGAGGCGGCCGCCTATCAGCAGCTGCTCGAGGAATTCGACGTCACCCACGAGGAATTGGCCACGCGGATCGGTCGCTCCCGGCCGGTGGTGACGAATATGATCCGACTGCTGAAGCTGCCGATTCCGGTGCAGCGTCGGGTGGCCGCCGGGGTGCTCTCGGCCGGCCACGCCAGGGCGCTGCTCGGTTTGGATGCCGGTGCCGATGCGCAGGAAGTGCTGGCGGCGCGAATCGTCGCCGAGGGACTGTCGGTCCGGGCCACCGAGGAAGCGGTGACGCTCGCGAACCGCAATCCGTCGGAGGTCGCTCCCCCGGCGCCGAAACGTAAGCCGATCCACATGCCGGGTCTGCAGGAAGTGGCCGAACGGTTGTCGGGTTCCTACGACACCCGGGTCACGGTCAGCCTCGGAAAGCGTAAAGGCAAGATCGTTGTCGAGTTCGGTTCCGTCGAAGATCTCGAGCGCATTGTGGCGCTGATGGAACAATCCGGCCCTGAAACGTCACTGTGACGGGGCACTCCCAGTCTTTCTACATAATTGAAAGAGGCGGCATTACTGTGGATAGTGATGTGGCGTGAGCGTGGATGAATCGGACAGCTGGAGGCTGAGCAGAGCGGTGTCGACCAGCGTCACGGCCTTGACTCTCGATCGACTCGATCAGCTCCCGGCGCACACCCGGCGGTGTGTGTTCTGGGAGCTCGATCCTGCCGTTGCTGCCGACTCCCACGCCTTCAGCGATCCGGTCTTCGAGAAGGAAGCCTGGCTCTCGACCGTGATGCTCGAATGGGGCTCGTGCGGTCAGCTGGCGCATGTCGACAACAACATCGCCGGCTGCGCGCTGTACTCGCCCCCGAGCGCCGTGCCGCGGTCGACCCTGTTCCCCACCTCCCCCGTGAGCCCGGACGCGGTCCTGCTGACCACGCTGCAGGCCGAATTCCCCTACGAGGAGGCCGATGTAGCCCATCGGCTGATTCAGGCCGTTGTGGCCGATCTGGTGCGTCGCGGCGTGCGCGCGATCGAGGCGTTCGGCATTCGCAACGGTCCGGCGAGCAGCTCGCTGGCCGATCGCGGTCTCGGATCCTCGATGCGGTTGATGGAACGGATCGCGGCACCGCTACGGGATCCGGCCGCCGCGACCCACTGCACTCCCGAAACCTGCATGATCGACGCCGATTTCCTCACCGAGGTCGGTTTCGAAGTGGTGGCCCCGCATCACCGCTTCCCCCGGCTGCGCCTGGAACTGGATTCCGACCACGGCTGGAAGGAAGACGTCGAGCGCGCCCTCGACCAGTTGCTTGCCGCAGCGTCGATGGCACCGCCGACCCGCGTCGGCGTGCTCTGAGGAACGCAACACACGACAATGGCCCCGCGGAAACCGCGGGGCCATTGTTCGTTTCGGGGGTCTGCTAGACGCGCGGCACGGTCACGTTGCCGGACTCGGCAGCGGCCAGTTCCTCGGCGAGCAACTCGGCGAAGGTGTACGTGCCGGTGGGCTGGTCGTCCTGGCCGAGCAGATACAGCCGCTTGACCGAGATGAGGATGGCTTCGGCGATCACGTCGCGCATGCGCGGGTTGGTGAGCACCGAGGCGTCGTATTCGTTGGTGAGGTAGCCGAGATCGACCTGGACCGTCGGCATCTTGGTGAGCCGCAGCAGATCCCAGGTGCGCTGATGAGTCCGGCAGTCCTGCACCGAGGTACGGGCGACCACCTCGCGCTGGATGAAGCCGGCCAGCACCTGCCCGATCATCGAGACCGAGCCGTGCGAGTTGCCGAAGTAGAAGCCGGCGACGCCCTTGGCGGACGGGTTGTCGCTGGTGGCGCAGCGCAGCGAGATCATCAGGTCGGCGTCGAAGGCGTTGGAGGTGTCCGCGCGTTCGGCATCGGTGGGGTTGGCGCCCCACGGCCGGGACAGGAACGTTTCCATGCCGGTGGCGGCCATCCGGCCCTCGAGCCGGGAAGCCAGATCCCAGAGGATCTCCGACTCGTAGACGTCACCGAACTCGGTGGGCACCGCGAAACCCTTGTCGGCGCCGCCGAATCCGGGATCGATGACGATCCGCTTGCCGGTGAGCTGCGGACCCGCCCGGTGCACCACCTCTTCCTCTGCGATGCGGTGCGGGTTGCCGCCGGTGACGCGCGCGCCGAGCAGATCCAGCGAACGCAAGGTGTCGGGACCGCAGATGCCGTCGGCGGACAGGCCGATCTCGCGCTGGAAGGCGCTGAGCCCGTCGTGGGTGTGCGGGCCGAAGTAGCCGTCGACCCGGTGCACGTAGAAGCCGAGGTCCTGCAGCTTGCGCTGCAGGGTGGCCACGTCGTCACCGTAGAGCGGCGCGGACAGCTGGTAGATCAGCGTGCGGGCACCCAGGCGGTAGGAGGCTTCCTTCAGCGCGCGATAGGTCGCCGGACCGACGACCCCGTCGACGAGCAGACCGCGCTGTTGCTGGAACGCGCGTACCGCCGAGTCGAGCGGGCGGTCGAACTCCGCGTCGGTGTCCTTCCAGTAGTCGCCGTGCTGGGGATGCAGGAAGCCGAGGCTTGCGAGGGTGCTCCGAACCTCTGCGACGGCTGGTCCTGAATCGCCGTGACGAAGTCGGTGCATGCGTGAGAGCCCTTTCTTCGACCGGAGCGTCGCCTCGATTGTCTCAGACCCGGGGCGCTTTGCGGGAATCCCCGGGTCCAGGCATCCTACGGCGCGTCGGCCGGTCGGACGTGCTTTTGTCAGATCAAGCCGTCGAGTTCACGCAGCAGCGCGGCCTTGCCCTTGGCGCCGACGATCTGCTTCACGGGCTTGCCGCCCTGGAACAGGATCATCGTCGGCAGGGACAGGATCTGGTAATCGCGGGCGGTGCCGGGGTTGGCCTCGGTGTCGAGCTTGGCGATCGTCAGCTTGTCGGCGTGGGTGCCCGCGATCTCCTCCAGCACGGGGGCGACCATCTTGCACGGACCGCACCAGTCTGCCCAGAAGTCGACCAGCACCGGCTTCTCGCTGAGCAGGACGTCATCGGCGAAGGACTTGTCGGTGACGGTGATGGTGTTGGCGCTCTCGGCCATGGGTGTACTCCTTGCTGGGGTGGAACTCGACGTGCTCGAAATCAGTTGGTGGACACTGCTGCCGGGCCGTCGGCGTTGTCGAGGGTGTTCGCGGTGATGTCGCCCTGCTCGGCGAGCCAGCGCTCGGCGTCGATCGCGGCGCGGCAGCCGGTGCCCGCGGCGGTGATCGCCTGCCGGTAGGTGTGATCGACCAGGTCGCCCGCGGCGAACACGCCTGCCACGTCGGTGGCGGTGCCCGGCTCGGTCACCTGCACATAGCCCTCGCTGTCGAGCGCGACCTGGCCCTTGACCAGTTCGCTGCGCGGGTCGTGGCCGATGGCGACGAACAGGCCGGTCGCGGCGAGCTCGGACTCCTCGCCGGTGCGGGTGTCGCGCAGGGTGAGGCTGGACACGCTGTTCTCGCCGTTGACCTTCACCACTTCGGCGTTGAGCCGGAACTTGATCTTCTCGTTGGCCTTGGCGCGCTCGAGCATGATCCGCGAGGCGCGGAACTCCTCGCGACGGTGCACGACGGTGACGCTGGCCGCGAACTTGGTGAGGAAGGTCGCTTCCTCCATGGCCGAGTCGCCGCCGCCGACCACCACGATGTCCTGGCCCTTGAAGAAGAAGCCGTCGCAGGTGGCGCACGCGCTCACGCCGCGGCCGAGCAGCTCCTGCTCACCCGGCACGTGCAGGTAGCGGGCGGCCGAGCCCATGGCCAGGACGATGGCGTAGGCCTCGAAGGTCTCGTCGCCGACGGTCACCTTCTTGATCGGGCCGGACAGGTCGATCGCGTCGACGTCCTCGGTGCGCAGGTCGGCACCGAAACGCTTGGCCTGCTCGCGCATCTGCTCCATCAGGTCGGGACCCATGATGCCTTCGCGGAAGCCGGGGAAGTTCTCCACCTCGGTGGTGGTCATCAGGGCGCCACCGAACTGGGTGCCCTCGAAGACGAGGGGCTGTAGTTCCGCGCGAGCGGCGTAGACGGCTGCCGTATAGCCGGCGGGTCCTGAGCCGACGATGATCAGGTCGCGAACTGGCGTGCTCATGGGGCCCTTCCGAAAGACAAGCTGGGGACGTGTCGGTCAACAACAGCCTAAACGGTGTTGTTCCCGGTGCTACGGCGCTGTCCGCCGAAGCTGCCGCGTCAGCCGATATCGCGTAGCGCTAGCTGTTCGGGGGCGCCGACGGTGCAGCCCACGCCGACGACCAGCGCGGTGATGGTCGGCGGCTCCGGCCCGACGACGAGCACCAGGACCGCGTCGGAGCCGCGGAAGGTGATACTCGACGCACCGAGGACAGCGCGGTCGATGCCGTTGGCCTGGACGCAGCGGGTCAGTGCCGCGTCGTCGGCCAGCGGACCGCGGACCTCGCGCTTGCCCAGTGCGCTGAGCGCGGCCGCGGTGGTGAGTTCGTCGCCCGGGGTGGCCGGTTCGGTGAACTGCGCCGCGGTCGGCGTGCCGTCGGTGGTGTCGAGCGTGCTGACGACCGCGCCCGCGCCGGCCAGGACGGCCACCGTGGCGGCGGCCGCGGCCAGCAGGCCCATCCGGCGACGGGATCGGTACCGCGCCAGGGAAACCGGCGGTTCGGCCGGTAGCTCCGCGGACAGCGGCGTGACTCGTTCGGTAGGACCGTCGCCCGCGTCCAGTTCGGCGACGAAACGGAACATGCGGTCGGCCACGTCGTCGGGCATGCGGTGCATGACCCGCTCGTCGTCGCCGAGCCTGCGGAGGTGAGAGTTCACCTCGTCGAGCTGATTCAGGTAACGCAGCGCGTCTGGGTCGGTGCTGACGGTCGGCCACAGTTGCTCGCGCAGTTCCGGCGCGAGGTTGTCGGCATGGAGATCGGCCAGCAGTTCCGACGGGAACGGAGGCTGCGGCACGGATCGAGACACCCTCGCACCTCCCCTGTTCTGTCGATATCGGATCGCAGGACTTACATCGCTGACTTGTTCGTCACTGTTAATGACGCATCCGGGCTAGATCCGGTTCCCTGGATCCCGGAAAAATTCCAAACGTTCTTGCAAACGTACGCGCGCTCGGGAGCAACGGCTCTTGATAGTGCCCTCCGCCACGCCGAGCAAGGCGGCCGTTTCGGACACGCTGCGCCCCTCCATTTCGACCATGACCAGGGCAAGCCGCTGGTCCTCCGGCAGTGTGAACAGGGCCTCCTCGACCACGGTCGACAGTTCGAACTCGGCGAACTCGTCGCGCGAGTCGACCGCCTCGGGCATGACGTCGGGAGTGATCGATATCGCGCGGCGGGTCTTGTTGCGGCGGATCCGGTCCAGGCAGGCGTTGACGACGATGGCGTGCAGCCAGCTGCGCACCTCGGCCTCGGCCCGGAACGACTTCGCGGTGCGGTGCGCGGACAGCAGGGCGTCCTGCAGCGAGTCGGCGGCGTCCTCGCGGCTGTAGGAGGTGCGCAGGGCGGTCTGCCACAGATGGTCCTTGTGCCTGCGCAGTAGTTCGGCGAACGCGTGCGGCTCGCCACGGACATGCGCGGCCAGCAGTTGCTTGTCGCTGCCGTTCTCCAGGAGGAACGAGCGGTCGCGGTATGCGGCGACCTGCCGCGTTCTCCCCCCGCGGACCTGCTCGTTGACTTCCGGCGACACCTTACCCCTTGGACAGCGCTCATTACGGCGACTTCACGTCGGCGAACGAGGCCGATCCATCACCTGACTACTACGCGGCGTCCAGGACCGACGTCGACAGACCCTGGGTAGCTCCCAGCCGAGAGCGCGGGGCGATCATACCGTCGATAACAATTGCGCACCAACCGGACCGCGGTTCGATGACGGTCGGCATCCGGCCCGGAAGTAGGCGGCCACCTGCGCTGATTGCGGTGGGAGAAGGAGAGTCGCCGACTAGGGCGCCGCGTCGAAACGGACGTCGGCGATCTCGGTCTGGAACTGACCGCCCGAGTTCGCCAGTCCGGTGATCCAGACGAGCACGAAACGCGCGGCCTGGTCGGTCTGCACGGCGATGTCGGTGACCCCGTCACCGAGCTTGGCCGACCCGATCAGCTGGGTCTGGTCGAGCGTGGGTGCCTCGGTGGGCGAGGTGCGGATCTCGACGGTGCTGCCCGCGCTGGGCGAGGTGATCGAGACATTGGTCAGCTTGGCGGGCGTCGGCAGCGTCGCCAGCAGGCCGACGCCCTTCTTGAGGGCGGGGAACTGCTGGAAGTACTGATCGGTGTGCCACACCGTCGCGGTGTTCTGGTCGAGCACCGCGCCCGCCGTGGCCGCACCGTCCGGGGTGCCCTCCGGGGAGAACACCGCTGCCCCGGTGACCGGCACCGGGAAGCTGGTCGGCGGCGCGGCCGGGGTCTGGCCCGCTGGTGGCGCGGCGGCAGGCGGCGCGACACTCGACGTGAGCCCGATGTTGATCTGCTCGTCCAGCGGCTTGTCCGAGGCGCCGGGCGCGAAGATGCTGACCATCCACCAGATCAAGATGCCGACGACCAGCGCGGCGAGCACGCCGAGGCCGACCATGATCCACATCATCCGCTTGGAGCGGTCCCGCTCGGCGGCGAGCAGCTCCGGATCGGCGAGCGAATCCGGTCCACTCGCCACGGCCCGCTGACCCAGCCGCAGGACCGGGATGAAGTCGGTCTTCTGGTCGACGACCGAGGCCTGCTCGAGCACGTGCTGCACGGTGGCGGCGGTGCGCACACCCTTGTTCGACTCGAGCGAGCGGACCGCGACAGCCGAGATCTCGAACGGGACCTCCGGCCGGATCTGCCGCGGTTCCACCGGCGTGCCGTCCGGCCCGAAGTCGGCGAGGTGCAGGCCGCCGATGGTGGCCGCGGTCCCGGTGACACCGCCGACCCGGATCGGCCAGCGGGCGGTGATCAGGGCGTAGAGCATCGCGCCGAGGCCGCGCACGTCGGCCTGGGCGTCCGAATCACCGAGGGTGCCGGGGAAGGCGAGCACGGCGTCACCGGAGGCGCTGATCCGGATCCGGTCGGGGTGGTCGATCGAGAGCGAGCCACCGCCGCGGTGGGCCAGTTCGGCCGCCGAGGCGAGCGCCCTGATGGCCCTGGCCGCGCCGATCGGCGACGGCACCGTCTCGGCCATCTCGCGGAGCGAACGACCCGGCGTCCACTCGGCGACGACGATGCCGCCGGAGCTGCCGCGGACCACGTCGAGGACCCTGGCCAGGCCGGGCGAGTTGATCCGGCCGAGGCGCAGCGTGCGCGACAGGATCGCCTGCGGGCCGTCGTGGCCGGAGTTCTCCCCCGACTTCTGATCGGCGTCGACGAAGGTCAGCGCGACCTCGCGGTCGAGCTTGATGTCGAGCGCCTGCCAGAACCTCAGCCCGCGCGCACCGCCGTGATCGGCCAGCAACCGGTACCGGCCACCAGCGACGGACGCGCCGGGCATCAGCTTCGGGCCACGCTGCGCACGGTTCGCCGACGGCTGGACCTGCGGCGGGATCGGCAACATGCCGGTGTCGTAGGTCGGATCGTGTGGCATTTCCCGTGGCTCGTCCGCCGGATGTCGCTCGTTGTCTGCCGGGCCGCTCTGTGGCGATTCGGCCTCGTCGGGCGTGTCGGCGTGCTCGGATCCTGTCGCGCGGGTCGCGGCAGGATCGACATCGGTGGACATTCCTCCTGCTTTGCGCGCCGCAGAATCAGCGGCCGGGACGCCGCCCACCGCGTCATCGCTCACCCTCGGTCCTCCTTCGCCCTGATCTCGCGGATCCTTCCGCGTGTTCACGACATCACTACCCATGTCGGTCTGCCGAACAGCGTACGGGAACTGTGCTTGGCCGGTGAGGTCAACAGCGCCCGGCCGGATCACCGGCAGGATCATCGTCTGGGTGTCCATCGACGGCCCATACGACGGGAACCCGTAGGTGTCGGGTCTGCGCAGTACCGTGGTCGCGTAGATGTCGTCGGCGGGGCTCTCGTCGAGGCCGAGATCCGGCGCGGGCGGGGTGATGCCCAGCTTGCGCGACACCGCGACCGTGATCGCCACGACCTCGGGAATTCCGGCCAGGCGCATCAGACCGAACGCCACCGAGAACATCACCAGCGCGCCGACGATGACGCGCAGCAGCGACGCCGGACCGCCCGTGAGCTGATCCATCCTGGTGATCGTGTCGACGATGAGCATCACCGCACCGCCCGCCACCGAGGCGAGCAGCACGCGGGTGACGGTGCGGCCGACATTGGACATGCGCAGATCGCCGAGACTGCGGTGCAGCAGGATGCCGCCGATCACCGCGCCCGCGGTGAAACCGAGGCCGGTCGCGACGCCGAGGATGATCACCACGTCGTCGCTGTCGCGGGCCAGCACCGGCGCCAGCGCGGAGCACAGGATCTTGATGGTGGTGATGCCGAGGATGATCCAGGTCGGGGTCCACGCCTGTTCCCTGGCGTAGAACACCCGCAGATGGATCAGCACCAGCGAGTACGGGATGAGCGAGAACGCCGACCAGCTGACCGCACTGCCGAGGCGTTCGGCATCGCCGGCGAACTGGGCGTATCCGTAGAGCGCCTGGCCGATCTCCGGACCGGCCAGGGTCAGGAAGGTGACGACCGGGATCAGCGCGATCATGGTGAGCCGGGTGGCCACGGACAGGTCGTCGACCACGGCCGGGGTGTCGTCGGCGGCGGCGTTGCGGCTGAGCCTCGGCATGATCGCGGTGAGCAGCGTGACACCGAGGACGCCGTAGGGCAGCTGCAGCAGCGCCCAGGCATTGGCGAAGATCGCGGGACCGGCCTCGTCGGCGGCGGAGGCGATGTTGTTCGCGACGACCAGGCCGATCTGGCTGATCAGCACGTACAGGATGATCGCTGCGCCCATCTTGCCGAACTGCTTGAGGCGCGCGTCGACGCCCCACAGCGGGCGCAGATCGATGCCGTGCCGCCGGATCGCGGGCAGCAGACTCAGCGCCTGCGTGGCCACACCCGCGGTGACGCCGATGCCGAGAACCAGCAGTTTCGGGTCGCTTATCCGCACCGGATCCAGCGTGATCTCGCCCGGCGTCAGCGCGTAGGCGGCCAGTACCACCAGCACGACGATGTTGTTCAGGACCGGGGCCCACGCGCCTGGTTTGAACGCCTGCCTGGTGTTGAGGATGGCGGTGAACAGCGCCGACATGCCGTAGAACAGGATCGCGGGCGCCAGCAGGTAGGTCAGCGCCGTGGTCAGGTGGGTGTTCACCTTGCCGCCGGAGTCGACGAGCACATGGCCGGCCAGGATCGGGGTCGCGGCCAGCGTCAGTACCGTCGCGACGAACAGCACCGTGAAGGCCGCCGTCACCAACCGGCGCACGAACGCGGCGCCGTTGTCGGCGTCCTCGTGTTCGGCGCGGACCAGCGTCGGCACGACGATCGCCGTCAGCACGGCGCCGAGCACCAGCTCGGCGATCATGTTCGGGATCAGGTTCGCCGAGATGAAAGCACTGGCGATGGCGGGACCGAGGACCGTCAGCAGCAGCAGCTGCTTGGCGAACCCGGTGATGCGGCTGATCAGCGTCGCGACGGCGATCGAACCGGAGTCCTTGAGCAGTTTCGCGTTGGCGCTCTGCGGGGTGTCGGGCTTGTCGGCCGTCACCCGCTTGGGGCGCGCGATCCTCTGGGTCTTGGCGGCGGCCTGGTCGTCGACGGCGGTGCGCCGACCACTCGCCGAGCCACGCGCGGCCTCCGCGTGCGCGCCGACCGGCGTGCCCGGCATCCCGGGATAGGAGGGGCGTTGCGGGGCGTCGCGGCGCTCCGGGCGTCGCCCAGCGGACTGACCGCCGCCAGGCTGGTTGGGCTGTTCCCCGAACCGCTGTTCCGGACGGCCCTGCCGGGGGATGGCACCGGACTGCGGACCGCGCGGGGGAAAGTCGCCGGCGCGCGTACCGGAACCGGGCGCGGGGCGCGCACCTTCCTGCGGCCGCTGGGGACGTACCCCGGCATCGATATCAGGACGCGCCTGCCGTGGAATCGCACCGGAAGCCGACCCGTGCGGCGGCGCGGGCCGCTGCTGCTGGGGGAACTCACCTGACCGCGGGGCCGTCCCGGGTCGCTGCGAGAACTCCCCCGGGCGCACGCCGGGGTTCGGTGCCTGGTCGGGCGGGAACTCCCCCGGGCGTGCGCCCGAACCCGGACGGGGTGGCTGACCAGGACGTGCACCCTGGGCGGGGTGCGGAGGCTGGGGCTGACGCGACGGCGGAAAGTCCCCCTGGCGCGCGCCGGGACCTGGACGCGGCGGTTGCGGCTGACCCGGACGCTGTGCCTGCGGGAACTCGCCCGAACGACCGGCGGCACCGGGTTGCTGCGGCGGAACGCCGGAACGGCCGATCTGGCCGGGCCGCTGCTGCTGCGGGAACTCGCCGGAACGATCAGCCGGGCCGGGTTGCTGTGGCGGAACGCCGGAACGGCCGATCTGGCCGGGCCGCTGCTGCTGTGGAAATTCACCGGACTGACCCGGCATCTGCACGCGCGGCAGTTCACCGGATCGACCGGCTTGGGGCGGTGGCTGACGATTGTCGCCGTGCGGACCGCGTGGCTGATCCGGCGCACGGTATCCCGCGGGCGGCGCGCCGCGATGATCGGGCGATACGGGCCGAAACCCGGCCGGCTGTTCGCCGGGACGGAACTCGGAAGGCTGATATCCAGGCTGACCCGGCGGCATGCCGGGCCGGGGTCCGGCGCCTGGCTGAGGTCCAGGCTGCCGACGCACGCCCTGCTGGTCGAAGCCGGGTTCGCCGGCCCGGTATGGCGGCTGCGGTCGACGCCCGGGCTCACCAGGACGCGGCGCGGCGACGTTTCCCTCGTGCTCCCCGGCCGTCATCCCACGCTCCCACGGCGCGGCGGGCGTCTGGCGCTGTGCCGGTCCGTCGCGACGATCCTCGTGGTCGTGCCGATGAGCGGAATCATCGTCGCCCATCATGCCTCCTGTACCCGGCGTAACCCGCGAATCCCGCCGGTCCGATGAGCGTTTCGCTCACCCGTGCCACTCTCGTCCTTGTCTGCCATGTTCCCCCGCCCGCGTGTCAGGCGCGGGCGATCAGTGCCGTTCGAACCCCTCGTCGGCGGGATCGGGCTGCCCGCGGAACCGGCGCCACAACCGGCGCCCGGCCAACAGCAACAGCAGTATTCCGGCACATGCCGTAATTATGGCCAAGGCCTGTCCGTAGGCGTTCGACCGCACCGAGACCGAGGTCGGCTCGCCTAGCGCGACGCCGTCGGGCGTGGTAAGGGAAATCGGAATCACCAGCTTACGGCTGTCGCTCACCTCGGTCGGAATCTGGAACGAGCGGGTGCCGGACGGCGGAAGCAGCTGTTCGCCGATATCGGTGATGTTCGTCTCGGCGGGCGCCTCGATCCGGAATTGCACCCGGATGGCGACCGGCAGTTCATTGCGGGCAACCAGCAGCAGCGGGCTCTGTTCCGAGGCCAGCGTGTACACCCCGCCCGGCGGCAGCACCGATACCGAAGCGAACATGTCGTCGAGTTCGCGGGTGGCCTGATCGATGCGGCGCTGGGCGTGCAGATCGGCCTGGGTGTCGTCGTCGGTCCTGCGGTCGGACAGGCTCAGCGCGCGCAGCAGGTCTTCCCTGGCCGGGGTCATGAAGGCGTGCGGGGTGAGTTCGGATTCCGGCAGCTCGACCAGCGCTCGCATCAGCTCGGTGATTCGCGCGCCCTGGGCGTGGATCGGCGGCACGAACCGCTCCGGCGCCGCGTCCTGGGCGGCGCGCGGCAGGTATTCGAGCGTGAACGGGCGCGGGTCGGGCGCCTGGGCGACGAGGTCGGCGAAACTGCGCGGGCTCGCGAGATTGTTGCGGGTCAGCAGTTCGACCTGCTTGAGCAGCGCGATGCCCTCTTCCCGATTGGCGCCCCACTGCTGCGGCGGCATGAGCAGCTGCGAGCGCGGCCGGTCAGCGGCCGGGTTCAGCGCCGTCCAGGCCATCGCGCCGAGCGCGTCCTGCAACCGGGCCGCGCGCGAGTCGTTGGTGACGTCGAAACGCACCTTCGACGGCGTGAACGACGGGGTCGGCGGGTTCGAGCC
The DNA here is from genome assembly GCF_042728775.1 of Nocardia sp. NPDC060259. NCBI lineage: Bacteria > Bacillati > Actinomycetota > Actinomycetes > Mycobacteriales > Nocardiaceae > Nocardia > Nocardia sp. NPDC060259. Next base: position 38,602 of record NZ_JBHXAY010000014.1, on the reverse strand, counting down.
GACGGCGGCCAGCGCGGTCGCCGACCAGATGTCGAAAGTCGTCACCCGCAGCGCGGGGTCGGTCGTCGCGGGCGCGGCCGCAGGCGGGGCGATGCTCACCCCGGGTACCCGGACGACGTCCGGCGCCGCCTGTTCCCCACCGACGACGACGCCCGGTTCGAGCGTCACCGGCGCGGAGGTGAGGGCGTTCTCGGTATCGCTGGGAGCATCGTCGCTGGTCACGGCCGTGCTCGCCAGTACAGCCGTCCCGTACCCGTGACCGCGCAGCAGCTGCCCGGCCGGATCGTCGATGCTGCCGGAATCGGGCAGGCTGATCCCGCGCAGCGACTGGGTGCCGAGGATCGCGTCCACCACGTCGGCCGGTGCCAGCAGCGCCCGCGCGGACAGCCCTGGATCGTTCACCGCGGCCAGCGCCGACACGTCGACCTGCGCGAACGGCAACGCCACCGTGCACATCGACCCGGCCAGCGCGCGCAACCGGTCGAGCCAGGCCTGCGCGCTCGCCGCCCCGGTCCCCTCCCTGGTCGCGCCTTCGGGATCGGACGGGCTGGCCAGCACCCGGTAGCCGCGCGTCATCGTCTGCACGGTCGACACCAGGTCGGGGTCGATCGCGATGCACACCGAACTCGCCACGCCGCGCTCGCGACCGGGCCCCGGGGCGACCGATTCCAGCGCGGCCACCAGCTGTTCGAGCCGTCCGCCCTTGCCGACCGATACGGCCAGCTCGTCGTCGAGCAGTTCGGCCTGCCCGTTGGCCGACCCCGGCCTGCCCGCGACCATGCGCGGGCGGTCGGCGAGCGGCCAGATCAGCGTGGTCGCCACCGGCGTCGCGTCGGCGGGCGCCGGCACCGGTGCGGCGCCGCCTTCCTCACTGCCGGTGCCGGGCAGCCCGAGCACCGGCAACAGGAAGCGGGCGTCGTCGAGCCTGGCCTGGGTGCCGTAGGCCGGTTCCCCGTTGACGTTGAGCAGGAGCGGATACACCCCGGGATCGGTCAGCCCGAGCGAGGCGCCCTCGCCGCCCGGCCGCAGCGCGATGCGCACCGAGAACTGTTTGCGCTGACCGGGACTCAACCGCTCGGCCACATCCTGGAACGGCCCGGTGACCTCGTAGTTCACCTGATCGAGCCGCAGCGAACTGCGCAGCCCGCTCGGCGAGTCCACCGGCGCGGCACGCTGGATCCGCACGGCCACATCGTCGACGACCCGGTCGCCGATATTGGTGACGGTGCCCGACACCGTCAGCATCGGGTCGCTGCTCGTCGTGACCGTGCCCGGCGCGATGGCGTCCAGGGTCAGCTTGAGGAATTTCGGTGCCGACGCGCCCGACCCGTTCGGTTGCGCGTGCCCGACCGCCGGCAGGAGCGTCACCGAACCCAAGATGGTCAGGACCGCCGTGATCAGCCGGAACAGTCCACCCGTCATCGCTTGCCGGTCTCCATCCGGTCGATCATTCGATTCGCCACTTCGGCCAGCCGCCGTTCGTCGGCATAGGCCAATCGGGAATCCAACTCGCTCAACGGAACCCACGCAACCTGGGTGACTTCCACGTCGGCGTCGGACAGTTCACCGCCGAGTGAGCGCAGCAGGAAATGGTGCACAGTCTTGTGTACCCGCCTGCCCTCGGTCACGAACCAGTAATCGATGCTGCCCAGCTCGGCGACCACTTCGCCGCTGATGCCGGTCTCCTCGGCGACCTCGCGAATCGCGGTCTGCTCGGAGGTCTCCCCCGCTTCGATATGCCCTTTGGGCAGCGACCAGAGCAGTCGTCCCCGGCGATCGGTACGCCCGATCAGCGCGGCGGAGCGGTGCTCACTCGGACCGTCGAGGCCGTCGACGACGAGACCGCCCGCCGAGGTCTCGCGCACGGTCCGCATCCGCGGCTTACCGGCATTGCTCGCCGAACCCCGCCGCCGCGGCTGGCGGCGTCGACTGTTCGCGCGATCGGCCGGAGGAGACACCCCGCCAGCTTATAGGTCGAGTGCAACCCACTGATCACGCGAGAACATGGGTAACTCCCCTGCCACCTCCCAGCCGCAACAAACCTGACGCGATCCCGATCGCCAACGGTCGATTTCCCGGACGGCCCGCTGAATTCTCGGAGAGGCGGGACTGTGGGCTGATACCTGCTGGATGGGTGGGCGGGTGGCCCAGTAGGCTGGTCGTTCGTGGTGTCCCCGAACGTTGTCCCTGATGCTGTGGCGGATCGTCGAGCTCGGCTGCTGGCCGCGGCGGCGGTGACGCTGGGGCAGTTGTCGGATGTGCTGACACCGTTGGGTGAGATGTTCGCCGAGCGCGGGCATTCCCTTTATCTTGTCGGCGGCAGTGTGCGCGACGCGGTGCTTGGCAGGCTTGGCACCGATCTGGATTTCACCACCGATGCCAGGCCGGACGTGGTGCAGGAGATGATGCGCGGCTGGGCTGACCATCTCTGGGACACCGGTGGCCTTGCCTTCGGCACCGTGAGCGCGGCCAAGGACGATCAGCAGCTCGAGATCACCACCTTCCGCGCCGACACCTACGACCGGGTCTCGCGCAATCCCGAGGTCACCTTCGGTGACACGCTCGAGGGCGACCTGGTCCGCCGCGATTTCACGGTCAACGCGATGGCGGTGAAGATCGCCGCCGACGGCTCGCTCGAGTTCGTCGATCCGCTCGACGGTCTCGACGCCCTGCTCGACGGTGTCCTCGATACCCCTGCCGCGCCGCAGGATTCGTTCGACGACGACCCGCTGCGGATGCTGCGCGCTGCCCGCTTCGTCGCCCAGCTCGGTTTCGACGTGGCGCCGCGGGTGCGGGCAGCGATCGAGGAGATGGCCGAGCAGATCGACCGGATCACCGCAGAGCGGGTGCGCACCGAACTCGACAAGCTGATCGGCGCCGATCACCCGATCGACGGCATCAACCTCATGTGCGACACCGGCCTGGCGCAGCGGGTACTGCCGGAGGTGCCCGCGATGAAGCTCGAGATCGACGAGCACCACCAGCACAAGGACGTCTACCAGCATTCGCTGACCGTGCTCTCCCAGGCGATCGACCAGGAGGAGGGCGACCCTGACCTGGTGCTGCGCTGGGCGGCGCTGCTGCACGACATCGGCAAGCCCGACACCAAGCGCAACGAGCCCGGCGGCGGCGTGAGCTTCCACCACCACGAGGTGGTCGGCGCGAAGATGGTGCGCAAGCGCATGCGCGCGTTGAAGTATCCGAAGGCGTTCACCGAAGAGGTCGCGCGCCTGGTGTTCCTGCACCTGCGCTTCCACGGCTACGGCAAGGGCCAGTGGACCGATTCGGCGGTGCGCCGCTATGTCACCGACGCCGACGACCTGCTCGACCGCCTGCACAAGCTGGTCCGCGCCGACTGCACGACCCGCAACAAGCGCCGCGCCGCCGCCTTGCGCGCCACCTACGACGAGCTGGAGGAGCGCATCGCCGCGCTGCGCGCGCAGGAGGATCTGGCCCGGGTACGGCCCGATCTGGACGGCAATTCGATCATGGAGCTGCTCGGCCTCGCGCCGGGCCCGCAGGTCGGCAAGGCGTGGAAATACCTCAAGGACCTGCGCCTCGACCGCGGCCCGATGACCCGCGAGGAAGCCGAGGCTGCGCTGCTCGAGTGGTGGGCCGCCGAGAACGCCTGATCAGAAGACGATCAGCGTGGTGCCCGCGACGATGGCCGAGCGGATCTGCGCCAGGTCGAACGAGCCGGTCGTCTCGGGCAGTTCGATCCGGAAGCGCACCTTGTCACCGCGGCGGTGGGCGTAGGTGATGCTCGCCCGGTTGGGCAGGTCGTCGAGCAGCAGCGCGGGTGCGGGTACCGCGCGCTTGGGCAGCCGGATGCCGTGCCAGCTGGCCCTGCGGATGTCGATGCTGAGCAGGTTGTCGTAGACCTGCGCCTCGACCAGCGCCCGCATCTTGCGGGTGCGATGCGTCGCGAGGATGCGGCCGCGCTCGTCGAGACGCACCCGCCAGTCCAGGTTCTGCGCGTCCACCCATTCCACGAGCGCCCCGATGCCGATGGTGCCCTCGATGTCGAGCTGCTGCACGCGGATCTTGGTCGGCACGCCGGGGATGAGCCGGACGCCGTGCGCGATGACGGTGACGTTGTCGAACGGATGCGAGTCCCAGACCAGGTCCGACAGCACCGTCTTGCTCTGGAAGTGGGCGCCGCGCCTGCGCACCTTGAACACGTCGAGGGTGGCGGTGAGGTCGTGACCGAGCAGGGTGGCGCTGACTTCCTGCCCGCCGAACCGGCTGAGGATTCCCTCGCTGAGCACGGTCATCAGCACATCGGGCATGAGCGCGGTGACGGTGCCGGAGCCAAGGTCGGCGACGGGGTCGGCCCAGGACGTGGTGAAGCCGAGCCACTGGTCGATCCACGACGGGTCGAGCAGGCGTCTGCCCAGGTCGACAGCGCCCGACAGTGACCAGGACTTCGGATCGAAATACGTGGCCATGATGGTCCGAGCGTACTGGGCCGCCGCCCCGGCGGCCATGCTCAACGGCGTGTTGTGCGCGCGGCTCGGCCGGATGGTGCGGGTATCCGCGCCCCGGTGGTGACGGCGCGAACGGAGTCGTTCATGCTCGAATCACCACCTGGGAGTGCCGCGCGAACACCGGAGGGCATCGCATGCCGCTGGACCTGAACAGTGATCTGGGCGAAGGCTTCGGCCCGTGGCGCATGGGTGACGATGCCGCGATGCTCGACATCGTCACCAGCGCCAACATCGCCTGCGGTTTCCACGCAGGCGACCCGTCCATCATGCGCCGGACCTGCGAACTCGCGGTCGCCAAGGGCGTGCGGATCGGCGCCCACGTCGGCTACCGCGACCTGGTTGGCTTCGGCCGCCGCGATATCGCCATCGCCCCGGCCGACCTGCGCGACGAGATGCTGTACCAGATCGGGGCCCTCGCGGCGTTCGCGCGCGCGGCGGGCGATCGGGTGCGCTACGTCAAGCCCCACGGCGCGCTCTACCACGCGGCCGCCCGCGATCGCCTGCTCGCCGACGCCGTGCTGGCCGCGGTGGCCGAGGCCGAACCTGGACTGGCCCTGCTCGGACCGGCCGGAACGGAGCTCGAGCGAGCCGCGGGCAGACTGGGCGTCCGGTTTGTCGGCGAGGGCTTCGCCGATCGCGCCTATACCGCGACGGGCGCCCTCGCCCCGCGCGGAGTTGCCGGCGCGGTGCTGCCGCCCGACACGGCCGTCGCCCAGGCTGTTTCCCTTGCGGTGTCAGGCACCGCGCGTACCGTAGACGGTCCCGGTACGGTCGCCGTGACCGTGGCCAGTGTGTGCGTCCACGGCGATTCCCCTGCCGCCGTGGAGATGGCCCGCCGAGTTCGGCAGGCGCTCGACGAGGCAGGCGTACCGGTGGAGCCGTTCGGCTGAGGGTGGGAGGCAGGATGGACGAGGCAGGACCGAGGGACACGGACAACGATTGGAACTCGCGGATCCGGCCCGCGGGTGACCGCGCCATGCTCATCACGCTCGACGATCCGCGGCCGGTGCAACGGCTCGCCTCGGCCCTGCGCGTGCACGCGATCGCCGGCGTGCAGGACGTGCTGCCCGCGGCGGAAACCGTTCTGGTGACCATGCATTCGGTGAGCTACGGCGTCCAGGTCCGCCGCGAGCTCGTCGCGCTGCTCGACCGGCTGGATCAGGAACCCCCGCAAGCGGATTCGCCGGATGTTTCCCGTGGAACACTGCCCGACAGCGAGATTCCCGACGATGTGGTGGAGATTCCGGTCCGCTACGACGGCGCGGATCTGCCCGCGGTCGCCAGGCTGCTCGGCCTGTCGGTGCCGGAGGTGATCGCCGCGCACACCGGCACCGTCTGGCGGTGCGCGTTCGTCGGTTTCGCACCCGGTTTCGGCTATCTGACCTCCCCCGACGGCAGGCTGACGGTGCCACGTCGGGCCCAGGCCCGCACCGCAATCCCGCCCGGCGCGGTGGCGCTGGCGGGCGGCTACTCCGCGGTGTATCCGCGGGGCACGCCGGGCGGCTGGCAGCTGATCGGCACGACCGATCTGCGGATGTGGGTGGTCGACCGTGATCCACCAGCGCTGGTGCGGGCGGGGACGGCGGTACGGTTCGTCGACACCGCGACCACGGAATAACACCAGGGCTGCTCAACGATGCGCCGCCTCGACAGCGAATCGGGGAGTGATCGCATGCTGATCTTCATCGAGCGGGTGGGACCGCTCGCGACGGTCCAGGACCTGGGGCGGCCCGGGTGGTTCGATTCCGGGGTGGGACAGGCGGGGGCGGCCGACCGCGCCTCGCTCCGGCTGGCGAACCGGCTGGTCGGCAATCCGGAGGATTACGCCGCCATCGAGGTGCTGCTCGGCGGGCTGGCCCTGCGCGCCGACGCTCACCTCACGGTCGCGGTCACCGGCGCCGCCGCGCCCGCGACCGTCGACGGCACGCCGGTCGGACACGCCAGCGTGCTCGAACTCGCGCAGGGCAAGGTGCTGCGACTCGGTCTGGCCCTGTCGGGTCTGCGCAGCTATGTGGCGGTCCGCGGCGGCATCGACGTGCCCAAGGTCCTCGGTTCGCGCAGCCGCGACACCATGTCCGGCATCGGTCCCGAGCCATTACAGCCGGGCACGCAGCTCCCGGTCGGGCCCACGCCACGCACCATGCCGACCGTCGAGTTCGCGCCGCTGCCGGTGCCACCGGAGGTGCTGACCATCCGGGCAAGACCAGGCCCCCGGGACGACTGGTTCACCGACCCCGACGAGCTGTTCCACGGTTCCTGGGTGGTCTCCGCCGACACCGATCGGATCGGCGCCCGCCTCGATCGCGCCGAGGGCCAACCGCTGGTCCGGTCGGTCAACCACGAACTGCCTGCGGAAGGGGTGGCGCTCGGCTCGGTCCAGGTTCCCCCGAGCGGCCAGCCGGTCGTCTTCCTCGCCGATCACCCGATCACCGGCGGCTATCCGGTGATCGCCGTCGTGCTCGACGCGGATGTGGACCGGGTGGCCCAGGCCAGGCCGGGCGAGCGACTGCGGTTCGTGCCCGCGCGCTGATCAGCCGGGCGGATTCAGCCGGGCGTGCATCAGGTACACGTTGTAGCTTTGCCACGCCGACATCGTGAAGTACAGGTCGCGCGCGGTCGACCAGGGGTGGATGAAGCCGCCGTAGGCCATCGGATAGTCCTGCGTGGAAACCAGCGGCACCGCCGAGGTCCACCGCCCCTGCGGTTCCGACGCGGTGCGGAGCACGATCTGGCTGGCGGGCGCGTCCAGGTAGATCATCTGCCACTGTCGGCTCTCCGCGTCGAAGCGCACCGACAGTTCGCTGGCCGAGCCCGCGACGAGCGGTGTCGCCGAATTCTCCGCGGCGGGCGCCCAATCGCCGTCCACCCAGTACTGGTAGGCCGTCTTGTTGAGCACGTCGCTCTTGCGCACCCTGGCCAGGCCGATCACGCCGATCCGCCCGTTGGGCGTGCCGAACATGTAGACGTACTCCCCGTGCGGCACCATCGCCGCCACCTGGAACCGGCCGACCCCGAACATGTTCTCCCAGCGGGCATGCTGATCCTTGGTCCAGGTCTGCCCGCCGTCGTCGGAGTACGCCAGCCCGCCGTAGTTGGTCAGCCACATGCCGGGGACCCGCGACCAGTGGTTGACCGACATGTAGCTCAGGAACTGCCTGCGCCCGATCGCGAACCCCGAGGTGGGGATGGTGGTGGTCTCCCAGTTCTTGATCTTGCGGCTGCCGAGCAGTTCGGCGGCGTGGCAGGGACTGTCCTGCACCATCGAATCGATGACGAGTCCGTCGTCGAGGTTCGTGTCGGTGCTGTAGGCGAGCACGTTTGACCGCCAGTCGGCGGTGTCGGAGCCGGCGCCACCGTATTCCCAGCCCTCGCCGAAGGTGTCGCCGAAGACCATGGCCACCTTGCCGGGTTCGGTCTCCCAGAACAGGCCGAGGTCGGTGCCGTCGACCTGCCAGCGCATGTCGGTCCGGTTGTTCGAGCCGTGCCCGGTGACCTGCTCGACGAGCCGCACCGACTCCACCACCGGCGCCGCGACCGCTGGCCGCAGCGGACCCGGTTCCACCGGACGCACCACATGTGGCGGCGCTTCCTGGGCAGGTTCGCCCTCGCCACCGGGTACCGGGTACGGGATAGTCTCCCGCTCGGGCTTGAGCCGGATGCGCGGCAGCCCCGAGCCTGAACCCGAACCCGTCCCTGAACCCGAGCCAGAGCCCGAACTCGGTGACGTGGCGTCCGACTCCTCGATTCCGTCCTCGGGTTCGGGCGTGTCCCTGACCTCGGGGCACGGATTGAGGCACGGATCCGAGGGCAACGGCACCTGCGCGACGCGGGTGTTGTCGTGCGGCGGATCGGGCAGCGGCACGGGGGTCAGCTCCGGTATCACGACGGGGATATCGATGCTCGGCGGAACCATCGGCCCGAGCGGCGCGGGCGGCGCGTCCGGATCTGGCAGCCGGTCGAGTGGGTCGAATCCTGTTTCACCGCAGATGTTTACGGGCGGCGGCATCCAGGGGAACGGCGCGGCGTAGGCGGGGACGGCGAGCGTCACCGCCAGCAGGGCGCCGAGTGCGGTCGATCCGTGCGATGCGCGCATGTGCTCCCTCGAATGGATATCCGAACGAACAAACAAATACCACCGACTCGACCATGAACTTACCGGAACCGAACGGGGTTTCCGTGCGTCCAATCCCTATGTGAGCGAAATCGAGTACGTCCTCGGAACCGGTGACGGCATCGTGCACGACTGGTCGGGGCAGGCCGAACTGGCCGACACCGGCATCGCCGACACGCTATGGCTCGACTTCGACAGCGACACGAGCAACGACGCGGCCTCCTGGGACCGCGACGGCGCCGACGCTCTCGATTCGGCCTTGCTGCCGGACATCCCGCTGTTCTCCGTCGACCACCGGGCGGTGCTCGCGCAGGAAACCGCGGGTCCGCTCAGCAGGCCGCCCTGGCTCGACGGGAATTGAGCGCGATCGCCACGATGCCGAGCGCGTACACGGCCGCGCCTGCCAGCACCACCCCGATCGAGCGGCCGTCGGCGGGGATGACCAGCGCGGTCGCGGCGATAGCCAGCACGAAGGTCATGTTGAAAACCGTGTCCTGCAGGGCGAACACCTGGCCGCGCTGGTCGTCGTCGATGTCGATCTGCATGCTCGCGTCGCCGGTCAGTTTGATCGTCTGGCCCGCGAGGCCGAGCCCGAACGCGCCCGCGAGCAGCAGCCGATGGGCGTTGTCGACGGCCGAACCGGTCGCCAGCGCGATCGGGGTGACCAGCGTCAACTGCACGGCGACCGCGGTCGTCAGCCCGAGCAGCACGGTGCGTGGCCTGCCGAGGCGCGGAATGAGCACCGGCGCCAGGATCGCGGCGAGCAGCATGCCCGCCGCGGCGAAACCGATCGCGACACCGAATCCGACCAGGCCACCGCTCATCTCGGTGTCGCCGGTGTGCTGGCGCAGTACCAGCACCATGATCAGGGTGTTCATGCCGAAGACGATCCGGTGCGCGCCGATGCCGATCATCGCCGTCGTCACCTGCACCGATCGCCACACCGTGACCGCGCCGGTGCGCAAGCCGGTCGCGATGGCGTGCACCGTGCTCTCCGAAGTGGCCGAACCACTTTCGGGCCCGAGCACCCGGCGCCGGAAGCCGAAGGCGAGGATCGCGCCGACGATCGAACCGATGCCGCTGAGCGCCACCGCCACCGCCGAGGCGGCATCGCCCGCCCCGATCAGGGCGATCACCGCCACCGCCGCCGCGGCGCCGATGCCGGCGCACACCGACGCCACCGTCGCGAGCACCGAGTTCATCGGCACCAGCCATCGCTGTTCGAGCACCCGCGGCAGCGCCGCCGAGACACCGGCCAGCACGAACCGGCTGATTCCCACGGTCGCGAGCGCGAGCAGCAACAGCGGCGTCTCCCCGATCCCCATCGCGAGCCCGATCGCGGCGAGGCCGATCAGCACCGCCCTGGCCACGCTGGCGGTCAGCAGGACGTTGCGCCGATCCCACCGGTCAAGCAGCGCGCCCGCGTAGGGCCCGAGCACCGAATAGGGCAGCAGCAGGACCGCGAAGCCGGCGGCGATCGCCAGCGGGTCGGTCTCGCGTTCCGGGTTGAACAGGATGGCGCCCGACAGCGCGGCCTGGAACATCCCGTCACCGAACTGGGCCGCAAGGCGCAGCAGCGCGAGCCGCGGCATCTGCGGATTCCGCCGCAGCACCCCGCGGCTGTCACGGCGCAAGTTTCGCATCGAGATCGGCCGCTCACCTGCCGGATTCGAGCCGTCATGGCGATCAGTCGACACCTCGTGAGGATAGTGGTGCCAGAATTGAGTCGGCGGTACGGGTGCGAGCAGGAGGAACGTCATGTCCACATCGACGACACCGCGGATCGAACTCCATCGCGGCGGAGACCGGATGAAGACGCGGATCTCCTGGCTCGATTCCAAACACTCGTTCTCCTTCGGCGAGCACTACGACCCCGACAACACCCATCACGGCCTGCTGCTGGTGAACAACGAGGACGTGGTGCTGCCAGGCGAGGGCTTCGACACGCATCCGCACCGGGACATGGAGATCGTCACCTGGGTGCTCGGCGGCAGCCTGGTGCACCAGGACTCACTCGGCCACAACGGCATCATCTACCCCGGCCTCGCGCAGCGGATGAGCGCGGGCACCGGGATCATGCACTCGGAGAAGAACGACTCGTGGCGCCTGGACGGCAAGGTGCCCGAGCACGACGAACCGGTGCATTTCGTCCAGATGTGGGTGGTGCCGGACGAGCCGGGCGTCGACCCGGGCTATCAGCAGCTCGAGATCGACGACGAGCTGGCGCGCGGCGGCCTGGTGACGGTCGCCTCCGGCCTGCCCCGCTATCGCGATCGCACCGCGATCGCGATCAATTCCTCGCACGCCGCCATGCACGTCGCGCGGATGCAGGCCGACAGTCCGGGTGTCACCCTGCCCGATGCCCCGTACCTGCATGTCTTCGTAGCGCGCGGCGAGGTCGACGTGGAGGGAATCGGCACCATGTACCAGGGTGACGCGGTCCGGTTGACCCGTTCCGGCGGCCAGCTGGTGCGCCCGCACGGCGACGCCGAGTTGCTGGTGTGGGAGATGCACGCCCGCCTGGGCGGGCAGTGACCTCAGGCCGAGCCGGACTCCTGCGCCAGGACCACCGACCGCGCGTTGGTGCGGGTGGCGGCGACGATCTGGGCGAAGTCGGGCCGGTAGTCGCCGTCGGGCTCCTGCACCCAGGTGCGGTAGCCGCTGCGCTCGTCGGCGGGCGATGGCAGCACGATCTCGCTGCCGGGCAGGGCCACCGAGGCGCACACCCGGAACAGCTCGGCGAACAGCACGGTGTCGAGATAGGAATTGTCGGTGGGGCCGGTCAGGAAGGTCCAGCGGCCGGAGCGGGGATGGGCGATGATCGGCCCGCAGCGCTGGCCGCGCCCGATCAGCAGGCCGCGCACCCGCTCCCCCAGCGTCGACGGCATGACCACCGCGCCGACCGCCCCGATTTCCAGCATGATCCGGCCCATCGAGGAGTCGACCACGCCGTAGAGCCCGTTGTGCTTGCGATAGTGGCGACAGCGCGCCAGCGCATCCTGGGTGGCCGAGTACTCCTCGGCCGCGGTATACCCGCCTTTTTCATCAGTGCGCGACGTGCTCATCACGACCTCGTCTCTGTCGACGGTGACTCGATGTAGCTGTGGATTCGCTCGAACGGGGAGGAACTCTGCATCACGAACCGGGTGAAGCGGGAAACTTTTTCATAACGGCCTCTACCAGGGGAAAAATGCCGTTCGCAACAGCCTAGTGCCGCACAACCGCGCTGACAATAGTCAGTAGCTGGCGTGTCGATCAGCGTACGATATTCGCCCATGCCACCCGTTTCGCCGACCGCGGCGCGCTGGGAACTGGTGCTGCGCCTGCGCGAACTGCGCGAGCAGCGCGGCTTCGACTCGGCAGGCTTCGCCCGTCGGGTCGGGTTCACCCCTGCCAACTGGTCCCACGTCGAGAAGGGCAGGCGGGTGCTCACCCGCACCACCATCGAACCGGTCCTCGACGTGCTCGACGTGGCCGACGAGGAGCGCGGGGAACTGCTCGCCCTGCTCGAGGCGAGCAAGCGGCGCGGCTGGTGGTCGACCTCGTCGGCGCTGATCGGTCCCGAGCTGCAGCGGCTCTACGGCATGGAGGCCGGCGCGCTGAGCATCCGCAGCTACGACAGCCTGATCGTGCCCGGCCTGCTCCAGACCGAGGCGTACGCGCGCGCCCTGATCAGCGCCGATGTGATGATCCGGCCGGTGCAGGTCGACCAGTTGGTCGCGATCAGGATGCGCCGTCAGCAGCGCCTGCGCGGGCCCGAGCCGCTCGAGCTCACCGCGGTGCTCGGTGAGGCGACGCTGCGTCAGCAGACCGGTGGACCCGAGGTGCTGCGCGGGCAGCTGCGTCAGCTCGCCGACCTGATGCGCGAACTGGACACCGTCGACGTGCGCGTCATCCCGTTCAGCGCGCCAGAGGGTGCCGTTCTCGGTGGCTCCAGCTTCCATCTGCTCGACTTCGCAAGCGATCAGCTACCTACCTTCGCGTGGGCCGAGAGCGCTGTCTTCGGCGGCCCCGTCGACGATGCCGAACAGGTCCGCGATCTCGGCTTCGCCTACCTGCGCGCCAGGGAGCAATCCCTCTCGCGCACCGAATCTCTGGCCCTGATCAGCGACTATGCGAGCGTGTAAGATTCGGGCTATGTCCACCACCGCTCGTCGCCGCCCGGCCGATCACGGCTGGTTCACCTCGTCGCGCTCCAATAACGGCAACCAATGTGTCGAGGTCCGTTTCGATGGTGACACGGTTCAGATACGTGACAGCAAATTCCGTCGCAATCCGATGAACGTCGGTCTCGACGAGCCGATCATCACCGTCGACGCCGAGCTGTGGACCGCGTTCCTGCACTGCCTGCTGAGCACGCGTCGTCATCCCGACCTGGTCGCCCACGTCTCCGTCGACGGTTCGGCCACCCTCCGCCACGACGACATCCTGCTTCATTTCACCGCCGGTGAGTGGGAGGCCTTCGTCGCCGGTGCCCGCGACGACGAGTTCGTCTGCGTCTAGCCCGCCCGCCGCGAGCAGCCACATGTGTCGGCCGTTGTCGGCATACTGGAGCCCGTGACTTCCGACCTGAGCAGTCCTTCCGGTATCGATCTGTCCTTCCGCGACCAGGAGGTGCGGGTGCAGGACGATCTGTTCGCGCACGTCAACGGGCAGTGGCTGGCCGGGTACGAGATTCCGGCCGACCGCGCGGTGGACGGCGCGTTCCGGACGTTGTACGACCAGGCCGAGCTCGATGTGCAGGCGATCATCCAGGACAGCGCGGCGGGCGCGTCCGATGACGCCGATGCCCGCAAGATCGGTGACCTGTACTCGAGCTTCATGGACACCGACGTCGTGGCCGCGGCCGGGTTCACGCCGGTCGCGGGCGAGCTGCGCGCGATCGCCGAGGTCGACGGCCCGAGCGCGTTCGCCGCGCTGCTCGGCCGCTTGCAGCGCACCGGAGTGCGCGGCGCGCTCGGCTACTACGTCGACACCGACGACAAGGACTCCACCCGCTACCTGGTGCACGCCACCCAGTCGGGGATCGGCCTGCCGGACGAGTCGTACTACCGCTCGGACGAATTCGCCGAGATCCGCGAGGCCTACCAGGCCCATCTCGCGAAGATGTTCACCATCGCCGCCGCCGACCCGGCGCTGGCGGGTCTGCTGCCCGCCGACCCGGCCGACGCCGCGCGCCGCGTGTTCGAGCTGGAACGCACCCTCGCCGCAGGGCATTGGGACGTGGTGCGGCGTCGCGACGCCGAGAAGAGCTACAACCTCACCACTTTCGCCGATCTCGTGGCCGAGAACCCCGAATTCGATTGGGCCGCCTGGGTCGACGCCGTCGCCTCCGGGCTCGATCGCGGCGGCGAGGAGCTGTTCGCCGAGCTCGTTGTCCGCCAGCCCGACTATGTGCGTGCCTTCGCGCAGGCGTGGGCCGCTGTGCCGCAGGCTGATTGGCGGGACTGGGCGGTCGCGCAGGTGCTGCGCGCCAGGGCGCCGTACCTGACCGACGAGATCGTCGCCGAGAACTTCGACTTCTACGGCCGCACCCTGACCGGCGCGCAGGAGAACCGCGAGCGCTGGAAGCGTGGCGTGTCGCTGGTGCAGGAGCTGCTCGGCGAGGCGGTCGGCAAACTCTATGTGGCCAGGCACTTTCCGCCGCAGGCCAAGGCACGCATGGTCGAGCTGGTGGCCAACCTGCAGGAGGCCTACCGCCGCAACATCACCGACCTCGAGTGGATGGGTCCCGACACCCGTGCCGCGGCGCTGACCAAGCTGGAGAAGTTCACCCCCAAGATCGGCTACCCCGACACCTGGCGCGACTACTCCGCGGTCGAGGTCGACCCGGCCGGCCTGGTCGGCAACTACCGGAGCGGCTACGCCGCCGACCACGACCGTGACCTGGGCAAACTGGGCGGCGAGGTCGACCGCGGCGAATGGTTCATGACCCCGCAGACGGTGAACGCCTACTACAACCCCGGCATGAACGAGATCGTCTTCCCCGCCGCGATCCTGCAGCCGCCGTTCTTCGACATGAATGCCGACGACGCGGCCAACTACGGCGGCATCGGCGCGGTGATCGGCCACGAGATCGGCCACGGTTTCGACGATCAGGGCGCCAAGTACGACGGCGACGGCAATATGAAGGACTGGTGGACCGACGCCGACCGCGCCGAGTTCGCCAAGCGCACCAGGGCACTGATCGACCAGTACGACGTGCTCTCCCCCGCCGACCTGGCCGACGAGCACACCGTCAACGGCGAGTTCACCATCGGCGAGAACATCGGTGACCTCGGCGGTCTGTCGATCGCGCTGGCCGCGTACAAGATCTCGCTCGACGGCGCCGCACCGCCGGTCATCGACGGCCTCACCGGCCTGCAGCGCGTCTTCTACGGCTGGGCACAGGTGTGGCGCACCAAGGCCCGCCCCGAGGAGGCGATCCGCCGCCTCGCCGTCGATCCGCACTCCCCGCCGGAGTTCCGCTGCAACGCGGTCGTGCGCAATATCGACAGCTTCTACGAGGCCTTCGACGTGACGGCCGACGACCAGCTCTACCTGGCTCCCGGTGAGCGCGTGACGATCTGGTGATGTCGCCCGGCCCTACCGGCGATGTCGGTAGGGCGCCGAGCTGTAACTCGACGGAGGGATTCGCGCTGTGCGCTACCAGCAAGTCGCCGACGACGTCTTCACGATCCGCGGCACCGACGTCAACATGGTCCTGCTGCGCGACGGCCGCGACCTCACCCTGATCGACGCGGGCTGGTACGGCGACGCCCGCACCATCGAGCAGACGATCCGCGCCCTCGGCCACCGCCCCGAGGACATCGTCGCCATCCTGCTCACCCACGCCCACCTGGATCACGTCGGTGCCATGAACCACCTGCACCACCACTACGCGATCCCGGCCTACACCAGCCCCACCGAGGTGGCCCACGCCCGCGGCGAATGCCACGAGTCCGCCACGCCACTCGACGTCATCAAACGCCTCACCGACCGCGACACCCTCGCCTGGGCAGCCCGCATCACCGCCGCGGGCGGCCTCCGCAAGAACACGGTCCCCCACATCCAGCCCTTCCCCACCGAAGGCCGACTGGACTTCCCCGGCAACCCCATCCCCATCCTCTGCCCCGGCCACACCTCCGGCCACTCCGCCTTCCACCTCCCCGCCGCAGGCGCCATAGCCACCGGCGACACCCTCGTCACCGCCCACCCCACCTCGAAAATCGAAGGCCCCCAACCACTCCCTAATTTCTTCAACCACGACACCGCAGCCACCATCGCCAGCTACGCGGCACTGGAATCGGTCCCAGCCGACATCGTGCTCCCCGGCCACGGCCCGATATGGCGCGACGGCGTGGCCGCTGCGGTGGCGCTGGCGAGGGAGAACGCCGTCCACCAACGGGCTTGATCAGGAGCCAGCGCGACGCACCAGCGAAAGCCGCGTCAGTAGATTCCGCGCGGAGGCTATACGTTGTCGCAGGATACACGTCTACGGGAATTACTGATCGCGTTTAGTGCGGTTAAAGTATAATAAGAGGATGGATACTGTACTTTTCGAGCGTTCTTGTCCATGAAATGGCCAAAGCACCGCATCGAGGAGCGGGCGTGGGCACCACGTCATCGGCAGGGTTCCCGTGACGACAGGACGCTCGAACGGATTACCGTGGCGATTCCTCCGCGAATCGCCGACCTCGATTACGACCCGACGGGCAAGGTAGCCCGAGCCCACGAGGACGCGGTGATCGCGGTGGCGCGACTCGAAGCGGGCCACGGCCAGTACCTCGCACCTCTGGGTGACTTTCTGCTGCGCAGCGAATCCGTCGCATCGTCGAAGATCGAACACATCGACGCGGGGTGGCGTGCGTTCGGCAAGGCCATCGGTGGCGCCAAGGCCAGCGACGAGGCCCGCTCGCAGCTCGCCGCGGTGCAGGCTCTGACTGCACTGGTCGATGCGGCGGGCCGAGGCCCGACCACGGTCGATGATCTGCTGGCTGCCCATCGCCTGCTCATGGCTCCGGACTACTACGCGGCCAGGGATTCCGGCCGCTTCCGCGATGCCCAGAACTGGATCGGCGGCAGCGACTACACCCCGATCGACGCGCTGTATGTACCTCCACCACCCGAACTCGTTTCCGAACTCATGGATGATCTGCTCGCCTTCGCGAGCCGCCGAGACCTGCCGGTTCTCGCTCAGGCCGCGATCGCGCACGCCCAGTTCGAGTCGATCCACCCCTTCGTCGACGGCAACGGCCGCATCGGCCGCGCTCTCATCAGTGCGATCCTCCGGCACCGTGGTCTGACCAGCCGGGTCACCATACCGATGGCGTCGGTCATGGTGGCAAACACGGCCAGGTACTTCGCCGAGCTGACGGGCTATCGAGCTGGTCGAGCAGACGATTTCGTGGAGTACGTGGCGCTTGCCGCAGTGCATTCCAGTGCGGCCGCCGTCGATTCGGCCCTCGCGCTGGCAGCACTGCCAGAACGCTGGCGCGAGAACGCCCGTCCGAGGTCGGGCTCCTCAGACGAAACCTTGCTGGCGAACCTGCTGGACAACCCGATCCTCAACATCGATACCGCCCACCGCCTCACCGGCACCACCGAGGCGAGTACTTATCGAGCTCTCGACCGCCTCACCACAGCCGGTGTCCTCGACGTGTTGTCGGAGTCCAAGCGCAACCGAGTCTGGGCCGCCATCGACATCCTGGCCGAACTCGACGCCCTCAGCGCGGCAATCGGCAAACGCAGCGCTGACGCGATTACCTGAAAGCGCAGCTCAGCGCACTCGCGCGTCGGTTTCGGCGTCGAAGAAGAAGATCTCGTCGGCCTTCGGGCGCAGGTGCAGGGTTTCGCCGAGGGTGGTGTGGAAGCGGCGGTCGACGCGGACGACGATCTTGCCTGAGCGGGTTTTCCAGTCGGTGCCAGCGCCGTGGGTGTAGACGAAGGATTCGGCGCCGAGTTCTTCGAGGAGTTCGGCGACGACGGTGATGCCTTCGGGGTCGGTGGTGACCTCCCATGACTCCGGGCGGATGCCGAGGATTACGCGTGGGCTGGACAGCGTGCGCGGCACCGGGATTCGCAGCCCGTCGAGCACCGCGGCACCGTCGAGCACGGGTGCTTCGAGCAGGTTCATGCCGGGTGAGCCGATGAAGCCGGCGACGAAGGTGTTCACCGGGTCGTCGTAGAGCTCGCGAGGTGACGCGATCTGCTGGAGGGTGCCGTCGCGCAGCACCGCTACTCGGTGGCCCATCGTCATGGCCTCCACCTGGTCGTGGGTGACATAGACGGTGGTGGTGCCGAGTCGCTGTTGTAGGGCCGCGATCTGGGAGCGGGTGCTGACGCGGAGTTTCGCGTCCAGGTTGGACAGTGGTTCGTCCATGCAGAACACCTGGGGGCGGCGCACGATCGCGCGGCCCATGGCGACGCGCTGGCGCTGGCCGCCGGAGAGCTTGGCCGGTTTGCGGTCGAGCAGCGGCTCGAGCTCCAGCATCGCGGCGGCCTCCAGAACCCGAACCCGGGTGTCCGCCTTGCTCATTCCCGCGTTGCGCAGGGCGAAGCCCATGTTCTCGGCGACGGTCATGTTCGGATAGAGCGCGTAGCTCTGGAACACCATCGCCACGTCGCGGGCGCGCGGCGGCAACCCGGTGACGTCGCGTTCGCCGATCCGGATGGTGCCCTCCGCCACCGATTCCAGGCCGGCCAGCATGCGCAGGCTGGTCGACTTGCCGCAGCCGGACGGACCGACCAGCACGAGGAACTCGCCATCGGCGATATCGAGATCGAGTGCGTCGACAGCGGGGGTGTCGGCGCCGGGATAGCGGTGCGTGACACCGTCGAACTGCACTGTCGCCATGGCGAGTTCCTCTCCGCTACTTGGGCAGCTTGGGCGTGATCTGCCGGTCGATGATCGCCTGCACATCGGCGGCGACCTTCGCCAGAACCGTTGCCGGATCGGCGTTCTGGAGGCCGATCTGCTCGTAGCCGGTGCCGATGATCTGGTCGGCGCCGGGCACGAACACCCGCGCGTAGTCCTGCGACTTGGTCACCGACAGCTGGTCGATGGCGACCTTCGAGTTCGGGTTCTTCGCCAGGAAGTCGACCTCGGACGGATCGCTGACCGCCGACTTGCGCACCGGCATGTACCCGGTGTTCTGCGAGAAGTACGCGGTGTTGGCCGCATTGGTGACGAACTCGATGAACTTGAGCGCGTTGGTCTTTCGACCGTCGGAGATCCGCGACGGGATGGCCAGACCGGCGCCGCCGGTGGTGACGCCGGGACCGTTCGGGTGCGGCAGGAACGCCGTGCCGAGCTCGAACTTGCCGTCGGCGTTCTTCTTGATGCCCTTGAGGTCACCGGTGGAGGCGATCGTGGAGGCGGCGACGCCGGTGCCGAAGTCGACCGCGATCTGCGGGCGGATCGCCGCGTACTTCTTGACGTTGATCGAATCGCGCAGGTAGGTGGCAGCGGCGATCGAACCGGGGTCGGTGAACTTCAGCTTCCACTGGTCGGAGTACGCGCCGCCGAAGGTCCAGTTCGGGCCCTGGAAGGTCCAGCCCAGGTAGTTCTTGGCGTCACCCCAGGCGTGCGCGAACTTGTCGGCGCCGACGACCGACTGCAGCTTCGGGCCCCATTCGTCGAATTCCTGCCAGGAGTTCGGGCCGCGGTCGGGCAGCCCGGCCTTCGCCCACACGTCCTTGTTGTAGTAGAACAGCGGGGTCGAGCGGGCATACGGCAGCGCGTAATGCTTGCCATCGAACAGGTAGTCGGCCGCGAGCGAGTCGACGTAGTCGTCCAGCCGCACGCCCGCCGCGCCGAAGTGGCCGTCGAGCGGCTCGATCGCGCTGGTCAGCGCGTAGTTGAACCACCAGACATCCGACAGCACAACGACATCGGGCAGGTCGCCGCCGGTGAGCGCGGCGTTGAACTTCTGCGCCACCTCCTCGTAGTTCTTGCCCGCGTCGACCAGGTTGACCTTCAGGTCCGGGTACTCGGCCTGGAACCGGTTGATCAGCTCCAGCTCGAGGTCCTTGGAGGTGCCGGGGTGATTGGACCAGAAGGTGATGGTGTCGGTGTCGCCGCCGGCACCGGATCCGCCGCCGGTGCCCGCACACGCGGTGAGCGCAAGACCCGCGGCGGCCGCGCCGGTCAAGCCGAGGAAGCCGCGGCGGCTGAGCTCGGGGAATCGTGAAGTGGACACGTGGATCTCCTGTTCGAGAATCAACCCTTGACCGCACCGGAGGTGAGGCCCTTGATCATGTGACGTTGCAGGGCGAGGAACACGATGAGGATCGGCAGCATCGTGAGCACGGTGCCCGCCATCACCGGCCCCCAGTTGGTGACCGAGGGATTCTCGGTGTTCTGCAGCAGCGTGAGCCCGACCGGCAGCGTGGCGACCTCGGCGGAATCGGCCATCAGGAACGGCCACAGGTACTCGTTCCACTCGTTGACCAGCGTGACCACCGCGAACGCGACCATCGTCGGCCCCGACATCGGCAGCACCACCTTGGTCAGCAGCCGCCACCAGTTCGCGCCGTCCATCCGCGCCGCCTCGATGACCTCACCGGGCAGCGACAGGAAGTGGTTGCGCATCAGGAAGGTGCCGAAGGCGACGCCGCAGAGCGGAATGATGATGCCCTGGAAGGTATTCCGCCAGCCCAGCTGCGCGATCAGCGCGTAGTTGGAGATGACGGTGATCTGATTGGGCACCATCAGCGCCGCGATGATCACCAGGAACACGATGTTCTTGCCCGGAAAGCGCAGGAACACCAGGCCGTACGCGCTGAACACCCCGAGCGCGAACTTCACCGCCGACACCACGCCGGTGACGATCAGCGAATTGCGCAGGAAGGTCCAGAACGGCACCGTGGTGGTGGCCTGGCCGTAGTTCTCCGGATGCCAGCTGTGCGGCCAGTACACCGCGGGCTGGGTGTAGATGTCGGCGCGATCCTTGAACGAGGTGATCAGGATCCAGAACAGCGGCACGCCGACCAGGATCAGCACGCACACCATCGCGGCATAGCCGAGCGCGGTGACGGCGCGTTCCCGCCTGCGGTACGAGAGTGTCTGCGGGCCTATGTGTTTCATCGATCGCCCCGATCCATCACGCGCACCTGGATCAGCGTGACCACCAGCAGCACCACGAACATGATCGTGGCGACGGTCGCGCCGTAGCCCGCCCGGAAATTGCGGAACGACTCCTCGTACACCTGGAACACCATGGTCGTCGTGCCGTTGCCGAGCGGGCCGCCGCGGGTCATCACATTGATGATGTCGAAGACTTGCAGCGAGTTGAGCAGCACGGTGATCGACAGGAAGAATGTTGTCGGACGCAATTGCGGCAGAAGTACTTTCGTGAAAGTCGTCCACCGGCTCGCGCCGTCCATTTCGGCGGCTTCCATCAACTCGGCGCGCACGCCCTGCAGCGCGGCCAGATAGATGACGAAGGTATAGCCGAGGTTTTTCCAGATGTACGTGATCGTCACCATGAACAGGGCCCAGTGCGGGTCCTGATAGAAATCCGGAACGCGCTCGACGCCGACCCGGTGCAGCACGTCTTGTACCAGACCGAAACTCGGATCGAAGATGAATTGGAAAGCGACGCCGATCGCCGCGCCCGAGATCACGAACGGCGCGAATATCGCGGATCGAACAACATTGCGCCCGAACAGTTTTCGATCCAGCAGCAGGGCCAGCGCGAGACCGAGCGCCATACTCACCACGACCGCGGCGACGGTGAAGATCACCGTGTTGCCGACGACCTTCCAGGAATCGTCGCGCTGCCACCATTCGAGGTAGTTGTCGAAACCGATCGGTGTGGCAACGGGATCCGCGATGTTCCAGTCGGTGAACGAGAGCCGGATGTTGTCGGCCAGTGGCCGGTAAACGAACAGCGTCAGCAGTACCAGGTTGGGGACGACCAGCACGCCGAACAGCGCATAGTCTTGCCACGGGCGGTTTTTCAGCCCGCGGCCGCGTGGCGCGGGGAGGACCCGCTCTGGACTGCTTCGCACCGCGGCAGTTTTACGGCGCATGGCGAACTGTCGGTTAACCTTGGCCGCCGATCCTCTGAACATCGGGCGCACAAGGGCGAGTACAGCAAAAAGCCGAACAACACGACCGCCATTGATCGTATTGTTCGGCTTTTGTTCAGTGAATCAGTTCCAGTCGCCCAGTCCGTCACCGGCACTGAGCGTTCCGCCCTTGGTGTTGGTGACGATCACCGCGTCGCCGCGGCGGGAGTTCTCCAGGAACCACCTGGCGTTCTCGGTGCTCACGTTCAGGCAGCCGTGGCTGGCGTTGGAGTAGCCCTGCTGGCCCACCGACCACGGAGCGGCATGCACGAAGATGCCGCTGTTGGAGATGCGGGTCGCGTATTCGACCTCGAGCTTGTAGCCCTCGGGGTCGGTGACCGGCACGCCGTAGGTCGAGGAGTCCATCGTCATCTTCTCGAACCGCTCACCCACGATGTAGGTGCCGTTGGGGGTCTCGTAGCCCGGCTTGCCCAGCGAGGTCGGCATCTCGCGGACGACCTCACCGTTCACCGTCACGGTGATCATCTTGGTGTTGTCGTCGACGCTGGCGATGAACGCGTCGCCGATGCGGAACGCGCTGGTGGTGCCACCGGCCGCGACGGTCACGTCGGTGTTGGCAGGCCAGAAGTCGGTCGGCTTCCAGCGCACCTGCTTGGCGCCGGTCCAGTAGAAGTGGCCGGGGGCGGGCTGGCTCGAGGTGACCTTGATGGCCCGCTCGGCGGCCGCGCGGTCCTCGACCGGGTCCTTGAAGGTGATGATGATCGGCTGCGCGACGCCGACGGTCTCGCCGTCGGCGATATTGATGGTCGGCGGTGCGAACGGCGCCTGGGCGGCGGGCGCGTCCACCGCGGGCTGGCTGGAACCGGAGCCAGGGAGGGTCGGCTCGGCCTGCACGGGGACGGCGATCAGCGCACCGGTCGCCGCGAACGCCGCCGTCAGCAGCAGGCCCCGGCGAAGCCGGCGCGCTTGCCGCGTATTTGCCTCGTAGTGCATGGTTACTCGTCCATTCCAAGATCTTCGTGATCGTCGCGGAGTCCGCGACAGGTCTCCACGGGGTAACGACGCCGGAGACCCTGACCGTCCATTCCTACCCGCCCCAGGTGACAACGTGCCAGCCGCTTCGAGCGGCGATAACAGTCCGGCAACGGTGTGTCCCAGGTCACATAACGCGTTGTTATCCATCGGTCTTCGTCAAACGCCGCGCTCACACCGGCGAGTCGGAAACGGTGATGCCGAGCGGGGTCGAAACACACGCGTGTGAGCCTCAAACGCGGGGTGACCGAAATCACGCCATCCGTGTGAAGTGGATCGCTCGATCGGGTGCGACGGCGATGTTGCGCGGCACGGTCCGTGGGCGCCTGCCCAGGGCAAGACCGGCGTCGAGCGACAACCGGACCTCGGTCAACAGGGTTGCCAGCACGATGCGCAGCTCGTATTCGGCCAGCGTGACGCCGATACAGCGCCGAGGCCCGCCGCCGAACGGCGCGAACTCGAACGGCGAGACCTTGCGGTCGATGAAGCGATCGGGATGGAACAGCCGCGGAGCGGGCCAGCTCGACGGCTGACTGTGCAGCACGCCGACGGCGAGGCCGATCGTCTGCCCGGCGGCCACGTCGACCCCGCGCCACCGCCACGGCTCGGTGAGCATGCGCAGCACTATGGGCACCGGGGGATGCAGGCGCAGGGTCTCCTGGCAGACGGCGCCGAGCAGCGGCAGCGCGGCCTGCTCGGCGGGGTCGTCACCCGCGGTCGCCAGTTCGGCGGTGACCCGCGCCAGCAGGCCCGGCTCGCGATGCAGGTGATAGAGCGCCCAGGTCAGCGTCGTCGCGGCGGTCTCGTGACCCGCGACGAGCAGGGCGCGCAGGTGCTCGCACAGTTCGGTGTCGGTAAGGACGGTGCCGTCGTCGTAGCGGATCGTCAGCAGCAGATCGAGCAGGTCGTCTGTCTCGGAGCCGCCCGCGCGCCGCCGTCGGGTGATCTCGGCCAGGAGCAGCCGGTCCAGCCGCGTCCGGGCCGCGACGAAACGCTGCCACGGGCCGAAACCGCCCATGCGACGGCGTAATACGGGCGCGACCAGCAACGGCGTGGTGAACGTTGCGAGGAAATCGGCGACGGCACCGGCGTATTCGGATTCACCGTCGAACTTCGTGCCGAACACGGCCGCCAGGATGACCCGCAGCGTGATGCTGTGTGCCGCGGCGAGCCCGTCGATCCGGCTGCCGATCTGCCAGGAACCCGCAGGCCCGCCATCGATTTCGCACAGCGTCGCGTCCCTGATCACCGGCGCCAGTGCGCGCACGCGTTGGGCGTGCAGTGCGGGTGCGAGCAGTGCGCGGTCGGTGCGATGGCGCTCACCGGAACTCAGGATCAGCGAGGCCGCGCCGACCATCGGTTCGATCGGATTGGGCAATGGCGGACCGACGAGCGCCACCGGCGCGCGGAACAGCTCACGCGCGCCCTCGGCGGTCCCGGTGAACAGCACGGGCGGGAAGCCGGGGAAACCGACCGCGAACGGATCGCTGTGCCGGGCGCGTCGCCGCAGGTAGCCCTCGAAATCCCAGCCCGCGGCCAGCCCGTGCAGCAGCGACAGGCGTGGCGTCGCCGGTGCCGGGCTCAACGCTGTCATGTCGGGTACTACGGCGCGCGCCGGTGGCCGGTTCGAAACGGCTACTCCTGCTCGGCGCGGACTTTGCGGACCGTGCCCTGGGCGATCGCCGACAGTTTGGCCAGCCGCGCGTCACCGAGCGCGGTGACGGCATTGCCCAGCCGGTTCGTCACGAACGCGATCGACATCCGCAGATCGGGGTCGGCGTACGCGCCGGAACCGCCGATTCCGTAGTGGCCGAACGCCCGTCGCGGCTGCTGCTTGGTCATCAGCACCGGCCGGTGATAGCCGAGGGTGAAGCGCAGCGGCAGGCCGAGGACGTAATCGCGGCTGTCGGTCTGCTGGGTCCGGTTGGCGTTCTCGATCGTCTCCGGTCGCAGGAACGGCACCGGCGGGTCGCCCCCAGGCGTCGAGTTCTCGGCATCGCCGGAGTAGACGACTCCGCCGTTGGCGAGCGCGCCGTACATCCTGGCCAGCGCTCGCGCGGAGAAGACACCGTTCCAGCCTGGCATCACCGCGTCGTGCACGCGCGGGTCGCGGACCAGCTCGTCGAAACTCTCCGGCATTCCGGCCTCGGCCAGTCCGCGCGCGGGCCGCACCCACGACAGCACCGAAGACGCGGTGTTCCAGCGGATTCCCGGCGGCGCCAGGTGCGGAAAGATCTTGGCGATCCGGTGCCGCTGCGCGGCGGGCACTTGGAACCAGAACTCGTCGGTGCCGAGCGGCTCGGCCACTTCGCGCCGCAGCACCTCGGTGAACGGTTCCCCGGTGACCCGCTGCACGATCTCGGCGACCAGCCAGCCGAAGGTGATCGCGTGATAGCCCGAGGTGCGGATCCGGCGCGGATCGGCGGGACTCTCGGCGAGCGCGGTGACCACGGCGCCGTAGTCGAGAATCCCCTCGCGGCCCGGCACCAGCCCGCGCACCCGGTGCAGGCCCGCGCGGTGCGAGAGCACATCGCGCACGGTGATGTCGTGCTTGCCGTGCGCGGCGAACTCCGGCCAGTATCGCGCGACCGGCGCCTCGTAGTCGATGAGCCCACGCTCGGCCAGCCGGTGCACGACCGTCGTCGCGACGCCCTTGCCGGTGGAGAAGGTGAGCGCGATGTTCTCACCGTTCCAGCGCTGATCCTTGGCGGCCCAGCCTGCCCAGACGTCGACGACCGGCCTGCCGTCCAGATAGATCGCCAGCGCGCCGCCGCCGCGGTTGGGCTGCGGGAACAATCCGAAGAAATGGTCGGCCAGCCGGATGAACCGCGGATCGACCAGCATCTGCCGCGGCGCCGCGATCGGCGTACCGCCGGGATGTGTCAGGGGCCCGAAATCTCCCGCCGCTGCTGCCACCATCGGGTTCACCTCCTGATGCAGGTTCGGCCGGGGGGCCGGAATCCCAAGGGTAGCCCAGCGCCCCACCCATCGGGACGGAGTCGACGCCGGTGGCTCCGGTGGTGTATTCACAGAAGGTGTTTGCAGACCTGTCCGTAGGCCGGCTCGTCGGCGCCGTCGCCATCGCGGTGACCGCGTTCGTCTCGACCGGATGCGGTGGCACCATCGACGGCCACGCACAGCCGGCGATCGACGTCGTCCCCGCCACCGGCACCGCGCCAACCACCAAGCCGGGCAAGCCCACGTCGGGTAAACCGACGACGAGCAAACCGTCGCCCACCTCGGGCCGTGGTGGCACCGACTTCCAGGCCAGTGTCGGCGATTGCGTCGCGCTCGGCGGCACCGTGAACGACGCCACCATCACCAAGGCGTCCTGCGGCAGCCGCTCGTCGAACTACAAGGTCATCGGCAAGGCCGAGAACAGCAGCGGGTGTGTCAGCGACCGCGACAACTTCTACGCCGAGACCCTCAACGGCATCGAGACCGGCGCGCTGTGCCTCGACATCGACTGGGTGGTCGGTGGCTGCATGGACGTCGGCGGCGACGAACCCAAGCGCATCGACTGCGGCGAAACCGGTTCCGAGCCGGTCAAGGTCGTCACGATCAAGAACAACACCGACAGCGTCGACGACTGCCCCGACAGCGCCGACTCGGGCTTCAAATACCCCGAGCGCCGCGTCGTGGTCTGCGTGGAGAGTCTGTAGCCCGGCGGAACACCTCGGCGCCAGCTAGTTTGGAGAGGTGGCTCCGACCAGAACGGTTCGGCTCAACTCCGCAACGGGGCGGTGGATCCTGCTGGCCACCATCCTCGGCTCCTCGATGGCGTCGCTGGACGCCACCGTCGTCTCGGTCGCGCTGCCGCGCATCGGCGAATCGCTGCACACCGATGTCGCCGGTCTGCAGTGGACGGTCAACGGCTACACCCTCACCCTCGCCTCGTTCATCCTGCTCGGCGGCTCGCTCGGGGACCGGCTCGGCCGCAGACGCGTCTTCGTCTGGGGGATCGCCGGATTCGCGATCACCTCGCTGCTGTGCGCGGTCTCGATGAACATCGAGATGCTGGTCGTCGCCCGGTTGCTGCAGGGGGTGGCGGGTGCGCTGCTCACGCCGGGCAGCCTCGCGCTGATCTCGGCGTCCATCGACGAGCGCGATCAGGGCAGTGCGATCGGGTTGTGGTCGGGGTTCGGTGGGGTGGCAGGCGCGTTCGGGCCGCTGCTCGGTGGCGGGCTCATCGATCTCGTCGGGTGGCGCGCGATCTTCCTGCTCAATGTGCCGTTGGCGCTGGTCGTGGCGATCGTCGCGCTCCGGTCGGTGCCGGAGAGCCGTGATCCGGACGCGCCGACGCGCATCGATGTGCCCGGCGCGGTGATCGTGGCCGTCGCGCTCGGCGCGCTCACGCTCGGCTTGATCGACGGCTATCCCGCCCTGGTAATCGTCGGCGTCGTTGCGCTGGCCGGTTTCGTCGTCGTCGAGCTGCGCAGCCCGAATCCGCTGGTACCGCCGTCGCTGTTCGCTTCGCGGGTGTTCACCGTGGCGAACCTGGTGACCCTGTTCGTCTACGCCGCGCTCGGCGGGGTCTTCTTCCTGCTGGTGCTGCAGTTGCAGCTGGTCGCCGGGTACTCGCCGATGGCCTCGGGCGCCGCGAGTCTGCCGGTGACGCTGCTGATGCTCGTGCTGTCGGCGCCCGCGGGACGGTGGGCGCAACGGCACGGGCCACGGATTCCGATGACGGCCGGTCCGCTGCTGGCCGCTGCCGGTGTCTTCGCGCTGCAACGCGTCGGGCCCGGCGCCGACTACCTCACCGATGTGCTGCCCGGCGTGCTGGTCTTCGGGCTCGGGCTGTCGGTCCTGGTCGCGCCGCTGACCGGCGCGGTGCTGGCCGCCGTGCCCGTCGCCGACGCGGGCATCGCCTCCGGCGTGAACAACGCCGTCGCCAGGACCGCCCAGCTGCTCGCCGTCGCCGCGCTGCCCGGGCTGGCAGGGTTGTCGGGCGCCTTCGGCGACCCCGTCGCCTTCGCCGCGGGCTTCGACACCGCGATGCGCTGGTGCGCGGTGCTGCTGCTGATCGGCGCGGTCATCGCGGGCGTACTGCTGCGCGTGCCCCGCCGGACGCCCGAGCCCGAGCGGGTCGACTGCCTGCCGCACTGCGCGGGCGCCGACGGACCCGCGCTCGCGCCGAATCGGCATTGACAACCACGTTGGCGGCCCGCCTCGTCCGAGGGCCGAGACGGAACGGCGAAGCCGCAGTCACTGCCCTCGGACGCGAGGCACAAGGGGGCCGCGAACCCGCGGCGCCGGCCGCCGGCTACACCGGGTGGAAGCCTGCTCCGACGCCGCCGCGGGCATTGATGTCGTTCATGATCGAGCTCATGTTCGTGCCGACCTCGGGTCCGAAGCAGGCGACGGCCAGGTAGGCGTTCACCATGCCGACCAGGGTCGAGCCGACGACGACCGGTGCGCCGGAATCGCCTTCGACGACACACATCTGGGTCCAGGTCTCGGTATTGGTCTGGAAGACGTCACCCCAGGTGATACCGCAGGTGTTGCCGGTGGTCCGGCCTTCCTTACAGACGATCGTCGGGAACTGGGCAGGCCCGCCGACACCGGTGATGGTGACGTTGCCGATCCGGTTGACCGGGATGACCCGCCCCGGCGTGAACTCGATGACCGCGTAGTCGAGCTGGTTGTTGCTGTAGGCGAACCGGCCGATCTCTCCGAATCCGCGGTCGGACTCGGCGGCGACGGAGGCGCCCGCGTCGCCGCAGTGGCCCGCGGTCAGGCCGACGAGCCTGCCCGCGCCGTCGTGACCGACGGTGGTGAGGGTGCATTCGAACATGCTGTCGATGACGATCCCGGAGCCGCCACCGAGCACCGGCGGGCCGGATTGTGCCTGCGAAGCGCCAGCGCCGGTGCCGAGCAGTGCGGCACCGAGGGCGACGGCGAAGGCGGCGTTGGCCACCTTGGCGAGTGTGGTGAACATGTCCCTCCAGACGTCGGAAGTCCGCACGATATCAATACATTCTGCCTATCGTGCCTGGAAACTGTCCCGGGCGCGCCATGCCGCCAGCCCCCTCTTTGTCATAGCGGTTATCTATGAAAATAGTGATCAATTGACCAGTTTTGAGTTGTTCCTGTGATCTGTTCACGTATTCGAACGGGGGGTTCGTTATGAATGACAGTTTTCCGCAATATTTATTTGGCGCGACCGCTGGTACTGGGAATCCGCACCGAAAACGCCATCGCGCCTAATCGCGCTGACGCCCACAATTACGGGCGGTATGGTCCGACATGGCAGGACTCATAGCTGTTCCCGACAGTGACCTCTGTCTATGACAGCGCTCACATGTCGGTGGTGTGTTCTGCGCTACTCCGTAGTAAGGTGCGTCAAGCAAACAAGTCGTCGGGGTGTAGATGACCTGGCGTCGAGAGGGGTATTAGCAGTGCAGTCGACCGAGAGTCCGCCCGCCCGTTCACGAGTCAGCGAAGCTGTCGACCGGACCAAGGGCCTTTGGGACGACCATCCGAAGAAGTCCCTCGAAACCTTCGGTCGACAGATCACGATGGGTATCGAAGCGGTCACCGAGCTGATCGTCGCGATCTTCCGCAGGCGCTTCCCCTTCGACGAATTCGTCCGTCAGTGCGCGTTCATGGCAGGCGTCGCCGCCGCGCCGACGCTGCTGGTCGCCATCCCGATCGCCGTGATCGTCTCCATCCAGGTCGGCGCGGTCGCGGGCCAGGTCGGTGCGACCTCGTTCATCGGCGCCGCCAACGGCCTCGGCATCATCCAGCAGGGTGCACCGCTGGTCACCTCGATCATGATCGCCGGTGCGGTCGGCTCGGCGGTCTGCGCCGACCTCGGCTCGCGCACCATCCGTGAAGAGATCGACGCGATGAAGGTCATGGGCGTCGACCCGCTGCGCAGGCTGGTTGCCCCCCGGCTCGGCGCCGCGATGCTCGTCAGCTTCCTGCTGTGCGGTTTCGTCGTCTTCGTCGGCTTCATCACCGGCTACATGTTCAACATCTTCGCCCAGGCGGGTACCCCCGGTTCCTACATGAGCACCTTCGCCTCGTTCGCGGTCACCCGCGACCTCGCGGTGGCCCTGCTCAAGTCGGTGATCTTCGGTCTGCTCGCTTCGATCATCGCCTGTGACTGTGGTCTGAACGCCCGCGGCGGCCCCGGTGGTGTCGCCAACGCGGTGAACTCGGCGGTGGTCAGCTCCATGGTGATGCTGCTCGGTGTCAACGTGGCGATCACGCAGATCTACGCCGCAGTCTTTCCCCCACAGGTGGTCTGAGCCATGTCATCTTCAACATACGTACCCCCGCTGCTGCGGCCGCTACGCCAACTCCAGGCCGCGGGCAGGGCGCCGATCGACCTGCTCGCCCGCCTCGGTCACCAGGTCTTCTTCTTCCTGCGCTCCGTCGGCTCGATTCCGCTGGCGTTCAAGCAGTACCCGAAGGAGATCTGGCGGCTGCTCTCCGACGTCACGTGGGGCAACGGCAACATCGTCGTCGGTGGTGGCACCATCGGCGTCATCCTGATCATCAGCGCCTTCGGCGGCATGACGGTGGCCATCCAGGGCCACACCTCGCTGAACCTGCTCGGCCTCAGCCCGATCACCGGCGCCATCTCGGCCTTCGCCACCACCCGTGAGCTCGGCCCGCTGCTCGCGGCGCTGGCCTTCGCCGCGCAGGCGGGCTGTCGATTCACCGCCCAGCTCGGCGCCATGCGCATCTCCGAGGAGATCGACGCGCTCGACTCGATCGCCATCCGCCCGCTGCCCTACCTGGTCAGCACCAGGATGATGGCGGCGGTCATCGCGATCGTGCCGCTGTACTGCATCGGCCTGGTGATGGCGTACGTGTCCTGCTCGATCACCGTGCAATTGATCGGCGGAACAGCGGCCGGTACGTACTCGCACTACTTCTACCAATTCCTGGTGCCGACCGACGTGCTGTACTCGCTGCTCAAAGCGGTGGTGTTCGTCATGATCACGACGTTCATCCAGTGCTACTACGGCTTCTTCGCCTCGGGTGGTCCCGAAGGCGTCGGCGTCGCGGCCGGCCGCGCGATCAAGATGTGCATCATCCTGGTCGTGTTCGCCGATCTGTTCATGACATTGGCGATCTGGGGCGTCGACCCCGGAATCAGGATCTCGGGGTAGGCGCGCGATGATCATCGATCCCAGTGGGCGCGGTCCCACGATGAAACAGCTCTACATCGCAGGCGCCTGCGGTCTCGCCGTCTTCGCGGTGATTCTCGGTTTCCTGATGGCCAGGTACCAGGGCTATTTCGTGCCCAAGGTCAATGTGGCCGCCAACCTGTCGACGACCGGTGACGGTCTGCCCTCGGACGCCGACGTGAAGTTCCGCGGGGTGCTCGTCGGCGTCGTCAAGGACGTCGAGATCGTCGACAAGGGCGCGGTGCAGAAGGTGAACATCGAGCTCAAGCCCGAGTTCGCCGGCGACATCCCGGCCAACGTCACCGCCCGTGTCGTGCCGAGCAACCTGTTCGCGGTCACCTCGGTCGAGCTGGTCTTCAACGGCGCGTCCAACCAGTACCTGCACGAGGGCTCGCAGATCCCCGAGGACACCAGCCAGGGCACGATCGCGTTGCAGGACACGCTCACCACGGTGCGCGACATCCTCAACGAGGTCGACCCGGTGCAGCTGGGCCGGGTGCTCGGCACCCTCACCCAGGCGCTCGACGGCAGCGGCCGGGTCCCCGGCTCCACCATCCAGCGTCTCGACCACTGGCTGACCACCGTCGCCGACGCGGGCCCGAACCTGGGCGGAATGCTCGACAACTTCGCTGCCTCGGCGCACGCGCTCAACGCGTCGGCGCCGGAACTGCTCGACGTGCTCGGCAGCTCGGTGCAGACCGCGAACACCATCGCGACCAAGCGCGACCAGCTGATCGCGCTGCTCGCCGGTGCCAGCGCCACCACCGACCAGGTCAACGACCTGTTCGCGGCCAACCCCGATGTCGGCAAGGAGGTCACCACCGGCATGAACGCCACCCTGGGGGCCGTCGCCGACGATCCGGCCTCGATCACCAAGACCTTCGATGTGTTCGGTCCCTCGCTGGCCAAGCTGAACACCACCTTCCACGGTGGCCCCTCGGGCAAACAGATGGTGTGGAACGCGGGTCTGACGTTCACCCCGTACCAGCCGAACACCGTCGCGGACTGCCCGCGCTACGGCGACCTGCTCGGACCGAGCTGCTTCACCGCGCCCGCCGAGGTCAGCCTGCCGCCGCTGCCGGAGAGCGTGCGCCCCCGCGCACTCGACTCGGCCGCCGGACTGCCGCCGCTGGTGTCGATCCCGGGTATGCCCGAGATCCCCGGCCTCACCGCGCCGGGCATCGCACCGATGCAGACGGCCAACGGCACCGAGGTGAAGCCGTTCGCCGGCACGCCGCTCGAGGGCCTGGTTCCGTCGATCCAGATTCCGGGTCTGCCCGGTGTGCTCGGTGGCGCGCCTGCCCCGGCGGCCGCGCCCGCCGCGGCGCCGGAGCAGCCGGCGACCACCGGCAAGCCGATCTCCTACCAGGGCGAAGCGGCGATGACTCAACTGCTGGGGCGTAAGCCGACGGCATCCGAATTCCTGCTGCTCGGTCCGATTTTGAAGGGCGGAACCCTGCAAGTGTCCGAAAACGGGGGTGGCGCATGAGCATCCGCAAGCCACTGATCGGGTTCAGTATCTTCGCGCTCGTTTCTCTGCTGGTCATCGTGGTCGTGTGGAACACGCTCGCCCGCACGGTCGACGGAGACACCCGCAAGTACACCGCGATCTTCACCGATGTCCTCGGCCTGCGGCCCGGCGACGATGTCCGCATGGCGGGCGTGCGCGTCGGCAAGGTCGAAAAGATCGAGCTCGACGGTAAGAACGACGCCAAGGTGTCGTTCATCGTGCAGAGCGACCAGACGGTCTTCGACGACACCAAGGCCCTGGTCAGGTACCAGAACCTGATCGGTCAGCGCTACATCGCGCTGACCCCGGGCAAGGCACCGAGCCCGCAGGCGCTCCAGAGCGGTTCGGTCATCCCGATCGACCGCACCGAGCCCTCGTTCGATATCTCCGCGCTGCTCAACGGTTTCCAGCCGCTGTTCCAGGCGCTGGAGCCCGCCGAGGTCAACGCCTTGTCGGAGTCGCTGATCCAGGCGCTGCAGGGTGACGGGGTCTCGCTGTCGTCCTTCATCGTCCAGGCGGCGCAGCTGGCCTCGGATTTCCAGCGTCGGGACGCGATCCTGTCCGACGTGATCACCAACCTGTCCGGTGTGATGGCCGGGTTGGCCAAGCGAGGGGATGAATTGGAGACCCTGGTTACCCAGACCCGGGCGCTGATCGGCGGGCTCTACGAACAGGGACAGTCGCTGCAGGCCTCCACGGCCACCCTGGCCGACGCGACGACCTCGCTGGTCGGCATGGTCGGCAAGATCCAGCCCCAGCTGGCGGCGGCGCAGAACTCGTCCACCGCGGCGCTGACCCTGCTGCTGGCCAACGGCGCCAAGCTCGACCAGGTCGCGATCGACATGCCGTCGATGCTCGCCGACCTCGGCCGGATGACCTCCGAGGGCACCCACGCCAACGCCTACCTGTGTGGCCTCGACGTGTCGCTCTACGGTGTCCTGTTCCCGCGCGGTCTGTTCAGCCAGATCGGTGGCACCTCCCACTCGGAGGTCTGCAGATGAGCAAGCTGAAGAAGACCTTCCTCGGAAACCGCAATTTCTGGCTCGGTGTCATCGGTTCGCTGGCCATCGTGCTGCTGCTGGTCGGTTCCACCGTCTACCAGTTCATCGGGCTCGGCAGGCAGTCGATCGAGGCGGAGTTCGTGCAGGCCGCCGGCATCAAGACCGGTGACAAGGTCGCGGTCTCGGGTGTACAGGTCGGCACGGTGACCGGTGCGCGCATCGAGGGCGATCACGTGGTGGTCACCCTCGACGTGGACAACTCGCTGAAGTTCGGGCCCGACGCGCACGCCGCGATCAAGATGGCCACGCTGCTCGGCGCTCGCTACGTCGACCTGCAGCCGGGTGACGGGTCGGGCCTGAAGGGCAAGACCATCCCGCGCAGCAACACCGACGTGCCCTACGACATCGCCGATGTCGTGCAGGTCGGTACCCCGAAGTTCGAGGAACTCGACACCAAGAAGCTGGCCGCCTCGCTCAACACGATCAACAGCCAGCTCGGTGAATCGCCGGAGCTCGTGGCGCAGGCGCTCGACAGCGTCGGCGCGCTGGCCAAGGTCGTCGACCGGCGCAAGGTCGAGGTCGACAGCCTGCTCAAGGACCTGAACCGGGTCACCCAGCTGCTGGCCGACAACCGCAACAGCATCCTGCTGGTCATCACCCAGGGCGAGGCCATCGCCAACCGGGTCATGGAACGGCAGAACCTGCTGCGTCAGCTGCTCGACAACATCGCCACGCTGACCCGTCAGCTGGAGGAGATCGGCGCCGAGAACGGTGATCAGTTCGGCGGCACCATCGGTCAGCTCAACACGATGGCCGAGGGGCTGCAGAAGAACAAGGACAATCTCGACAAGCTGCTGCAGATCGGTCAGCCCACGGCGCGCTACTTCAACAACGCGCTCGGCAACGGCAACTACGGCGACGTCTCGCTGCCGTGGGTGTTCCCCGACAACTGGCTGTGCTTCGTTCAGGTGATCCAGGGGTGCGCAGGATGAAACTGACTTCCAAGTTCCGTGGCAAGACGCTGGCCCGATCCCTGATGATCGGCGCCACCGCACTGACCCTGGGCAGCTGCTCGCTACTGCCCGGCCAGGTGAACGACGCGCTCGGCATGTCGACCAAGATCACCGCCGACTTCGAGAACATCGCCGGCATGTACGAGGGCAACGAGATCATGGTCCTCGGCCTCGCGGTGGGCAAGGTCGACAAGATCATCCCCAAGGGCACCTACGTCGAGGTCCACATGACCATCGACGCCGGCGTGAAGATCCCGAAGGACGCGATCGCCGCGATCATCTCGCCCTCGATCGTCACCGACCGCCACATCGAGATCAGCCCGCCCTACACCGGCGGCGAGGCGATGGAGTCCGGTCAGCACCTGACCAAGGCCAACACCAGGACCCCGGTCGAGCTGGACACGATGATCAAGACCATCGACCAGTTCTCCGCGGCGCTCAAGCCCGAACCCGGCCAGGAAGGCCTCGGCCCGCTCTCGGGCCGGGTGCTCTACCCGGTCCTCAACGGCAACGGCCAGAAGATCCGCGAAACCCTCGACGCGCTCTCGAGCGCGCTGAAGATCGGTGTCGACAACAAGGACGCCATCTCCAACATCATCATCAAGCTCAACGAGCTGACGACGATGCTGGCCGACAACGATCAGTCGGTGCGCGATTTCAGCAACCGGGTGACCGCCATGTCGGGTCTGCTGGCCGAGCAGGCTCCCGGCCTGCAGGCCACGCTGGACCAGCTCAACCAGTTCCTGGCCAACACCTCGACGACCTTCGGTGAGCACTCCGACGAGCTGTCCACCTCGCTGACCGGCTTGACCAACGTCACCAACCAGTTGCGCGCGAACTCGGGCGCGATGGTCGAGATCGTCGACATCGTCCCGCTGCTCATGCAGAACATCGACGGCGCGATAAACAAGGAGAAGGGCTTCGTCCGCCTGCACGGGTTGATCGGTACCGCCCTCTCGGGCGAGATCGTCAGCGTGTTCTGTGAGCGGATCCAGATGAAGTCCGATGGCTGCCGTTCCGGAAACATGCAGGATTTCGGCCCTGACTACGGCCTGACTGCCGCACTGCTCGGACTGACGAAATGACCCTACGTATGACGATGAAAGCCCGCCGCGCGCTTGTCGCCGCGGCCGCGACGGCCACGGTGGCGATCACCTCCGGCTGCGGTTTCACCGTGGAGGATCTGCCGCTGCCCAAGCCGGGCGCCGAAGGCGATACCTACACGATTCACGCGGTGTTCGACAACGCGCTGAACCTGCCCGACCAGGCCAAGGTGAAGATCGGTGGTTCCGATGTCGGTGTGGTTTCCGACATCTCGACCAAGAACTTCCAGGCCATCGTCGACATGCAGATCAGCACGGACATCCAGCTGCCCAAGGGCAGCACGGCCGAGCTGCGTCAGGCCACGCCCCTCGGTGACGTCTTCATCGCGCTGTCCAAGCCGAAGGACGACACCAGCGGGGGCGCCGCCCTGCAGGACGGTGACACGCTCACCCGCGAGTTCACCTCGGCGGGAGCCACTGTCGAAGAGCTGCTGATCTCGGTGTCGATGCTGTTCAACGGCGGCGGCGTGGCCAGCCTGAGCAGGCTCGGCACCGAACTCGGCTCGATCCTCAACGGGCAGGGCGGCAATCTGGCGCACCTGATCACCGAGATGACCGGTGTCATCGGCGAATTGAACAACAACAGCGCCAGGGTCGACACGGTGCTCACCGAGTTCAACACCCTCGCCAACACCATCGAGAACAACAAGACCCAGCTGGGTCAGGTGGCCGACACCCTGCCGCAGGCCATCGGCGCCATCGCCGAGAACAACAGGGCGATCGGCGATCTGCTCACCAAGGTGGCCACGGCCAGCGCCGCTCTCGGCGACTACTCCAACACCACCGGTGATCAGCTCTCCGAGCTGCTCACCAATCTGGACAACCTGATGAACGCGCTGGCCGCGACGGGTGACGACTTCGGTTACGTCATGGATCAGCTGCACGCGATCCGCCCCGGCGCGAACCAGACGTTCAAGGGCAAGTCGCTCGCGCCGTACGCGACGCTGACCAACCTCGACATCGGGTTGCTGACCGATCCGGCGAACAGCAAGTTCCCGGATCTCAAGGACGTGAACGATTTCGTCGGCACCTTCATCCAGGTGCTGCAGATCGTTCAGGGCCGAGTGGGAGGCCACCGATGAGCAAGGCGAAGAAGTTCTTCGGTAGCAAGATCGTGCTGGCGAACGCGGCCCTGGTGGTCGTGCTGATCGTCGGCGCGACCTACCTGCTGGTCAACGTCATGCGGGTGAACCCGCTGCGGTCCGAGTACGACGTGACGGTCAACCTGGACCGCTCCGGCGGTCTGCAGCCGGGCAACGACGTGACCCTGCGTGGGCACCGGATCGGCAGGGTCAGCACCGTCGAGCTGATCGACCAGGGTCAGGCGATCGCGGTCAGGGCGCAGATCGACACGAGCTACAAGATCCCGGTCGACACCATGATCCAGGTGGCGGCGCTGTCGGCGGCGGGCGAGCAGTACATCGACTTCCGTCCGAAGACCGATGTCGGCCCGTTCCTCGCCGACGGCGCGGTGATCAAGTTCAACCCCGAGCAGATCAAGACGCCGACCCCGGTGTGGGCCGTGCTCGACGACACCAGCGCGCTGATCTCGCAGGTGGACCCGCAGCAGTTCAAGACGATCCTGAACGAGCTCGATATCGCGCTCGGCGGCGGTCCCGATCAGCTGCGTGGTCTCATCAACGGGGTCAGCCTGGTGGTGGCCGGTCTGGACAACCTGCTGCCGCAGACGGTGAACCTGATCGCGAATCTGCGGGTGATCGCCGAGACCACCTCGCACGCCCAGCCCGATCTGCAGACGCTGACCAGCAACTCGGGCACGCTGCTCGCGCAGTTCAACAACGCCAATGCGGAGCTGCAGGGCGTCCTGGACAACGCGCCTGCCCAGTTCGAGGCGCTCGGTGCTGTCCTGGACAAGACGGCCGATCCGATCAGCAGCCTGGCGGCCAACTTCGTGTCCATCACCAGGGCGGCGCAGCTGCGTCAGCCCGCGCTGCGGCTGCTGTTCCCGTCGCTCGCGCTGGGTCTGGATTCGATCTCCGCTCCGGCGCACGACGGCGAGTTCCACACCATCATCGATATCTGGCCGCGTCCGACGTGCTACTACGCGACCGAATACCGGCGCAACGAGGAAGTCCAGGACGGGTCGATCCCGAAGTGGAACTACTGCGTCAACCCGCCCGCAGATCAGCAGATCCGCGGTTCGGCAAACGCGCCGCGACCGAACGTGCCGAACAACGGCGCGCAGATGCCGCCGGGTGTCGATCCGAACGAACGGACACCCATCCCGGCGAACTGAGTGGATGCCCGGCCCGGAGCGCACGCACCGGACCGGGCATACTCGCTTGGAGGAGAGCGTGTGGTCCGGCTCACGGGCCCACGAAGGATATCGGTGCCATTTGTGCGCCGGGAAAGAGCAGGATTGATTCGATGACCAGCGACGACGCCGAGAGCAAGAAGGACGCTGCCGCGGCGGACAAGCCCGATCTGGCGAAGGCCGACGCGACCGTCAAGGGCGCAGCGGCCACTCCCGAGCAGGACGCGGCCACTGTCAAGGCAGAGACCGTGACCGAGGCGGCGGCTCCCGCGCCCGCTTCGACCGGGAAATCGAGCTCCACGGGCTGGATCGCGGCTGGTGTGGCCGGTGTGGTTGCGCTCGGCGCGGCCACCGCGGCTGTGGTGTTCTTCCTGCAGAGCAATGACAAGGCCGACAAGCTCGACGCCATCGCCGAGTCGACGAAGGCGGCCTGCGACTACGGCAACATTCTGGCCAACTACGACTACTCGAAGGACCTCGACGGCTACATCTCCTCGATGAAGGCGGGTGCCACCGGCGACTACCTGAAGGAATTCAGCGACGCCAGCGAGGCACTCAAGGGCGCGATGGTCCAGGCCCAGGTGAAGTCCCGCGGTGAGGACGTGCAGTGCGCCTACATCTCGGGCACCACCGAGGACGTCAAGGCCATGGTCACCATGACCCAGTACCGGACCAACTTCACCCAGACCGAACCGGACCGGATGATGTTCGCCGTCGAGATGACCCTCGAGAAGTCCGACGACGGCAAGTGGCTGGTCAGCAAGCTGGATTCGCCGCTGCTCAAGGGCGGTAGCGGGGCCTCCGGTGGCGCTGCCCCTGGTGGTCAGCCTGCGCCGACGACGCAGGCGCCCGCGCCCGCGCCTGCGCCCGGTAACTGATCTGTCGATGCGAACGCCTCCGGCGGCAGAGCGACTC
>NZ_JBHXAY010000013.1:0-101055 GCF_042728775.1 Nocardia sp. NPDC060259 | reverse complement strand
ATCTTGAGTTGCATGATGAAACTCACTGGGCGGCTCGGTGCCGAATTCAGCCTCACCGCCACCGGATCGGGGCGTTGGCACGCCGACGTCGACGATTCCTGGCGCGGCTGGACCGGCCCACACGGCGGCACGCTCGCAGGCCTGCTGATCGAGACCGCGCAGCGGGCGAGCACCCGCGACTACCCGGTGCGCGCCGCCGACGTGCGATTCCTCGGCCGCCCCGCCACCGGCTCGTTCACCCTGAGCGCCACCGAGCACACCGTCGGGCGCAGTACGACGATCCTCGACGTCCTGGCCGCACAGAACGGCGCACCGGTCGCCGCGGCCACCGTCACCCTCGGCGCCACCGCCGCCACCGGGACCGGCGCGCACACCGCCCGCCCCGCGCCGGCTGTCGCCGCACCACAGGACTGCGCGCCGTTCCAGCTCCCGCCCGAGATCGTCCCGGTCGGAGCGCATTTCGTGATCCGGCCCGCCGCGGGTCCGCTGCCGCTCAGCGGTGCGGACGAGGCGATGATGTGCGCCTGGATCGGCCTCGATCCGGCGCTGACGATCGACGCACCGAGCCTGGCCGTGCTCGCCGACGCGCTGCCGCCCGGCCTGTTCCCGCTGCTCACAGCGCCGGTCGCGGTGCCAACCGTCACCTTGTCGCTGCAGCTGCACGCAGACCTCGCCGGGATCGGCGCCGCGCCGGTGCTGGTGCGCGCCGCGAATGTCAGCACCGGGGACGGCTGGTCTGTCGACGACACCGACATCTGGGACCGCGACGGCGTCCTGCTCGCCACCGCCCGCCAAACCCGCCGTGTCCTCGGCTGATCGGGGGTCTGCGCATGAATTCTGTTGCCGCCGAGCGTGCCACCGATCCCCGGGTGGTCCTCGCCGTGGTCTCGACCGGCGTCCTGCTGTCGAGTCTGGACCTGTTCATCGTCAATGTCGCCATGCCCGCCATGGCCGCCGACCTGGGTGCGGGGCTCACCGCGTTGTCCTGGGTGCTCAACCTGTACGCGATCGTGTTCGCCGCCCTGCTGGTTCCCGCCGGTCGCCTCGGTGACCGCAACGGCAATCGCGCGACCTTCCTGGCCGGGCTCGCGGTGTTCGTGCTCGGTTCGGCACTGTGCTCGGTCGCGTGGAATGTGGAGTCGCTCGTCGTTTTCCGCATTGTCCAGGCCGTCGGGTGCGCGTTGCTGACGCCGTCCTCGCTGGCCTTGGTTCTGGCCGCGACGCCACCGGAGCGGCGGGCCGGCGCGGTCCGGCTGTGGGTCGCGTTCGGTGGTCTCGGCGCCGCGCTCGGGCCGGTGATCGGCGGTCTGCTCGTCGAGCTCGATTGGCGCTGGGTGTTTCTGGTGAATGTGCCGATCGGGTTGGTGGCCTTGGTCATCGGTGTGCGCACACTGCCGCGTCCACCCGCCGAGCACGGTCCGCTGCCCGATCTGCTGGGTGCGGTGGCGTTGATCGGTGCGGTCGGGTCGTCCATCCTGGCCGTGGTCCAGGGGCCCGAATGGGGCTGGACGTCGCCCGGTGTCCTGGCCGCGTTCGCGGTCGCCGTCGGCCTCGGCGTGGTGTTCGCCGTGTCCTCGGCGCGCCACCACAGCCCGGTGGTGGATCCCGCGTTGTTACGTGCCCCGAATTTCAGTCTGGCGGCGGCGAATTCGCTCGTGTTCCAGATCGCGTTCGCTGGGATGTTGCTGTCGGTCACGCTGTGGGCGCAGAACGTGTGGGGATGGTCGGCCCTGCAGACCGGCGCGGCGATCGCGCCGGGACCGCTGGTCGTACCGTTCGTGGCCGTCGCCGCGGGCAAACTCATCAACCGCATCGGCAGCGGCCCCGTGATCGCCGCGGGCGGGCTGGCCTTCGGCGGTGGCCTGCTGTGGTGGGCGCGCGCAGCCGAACTCGCGCCGGACTACGTATCCGGCATGCTCGGCGGCATGCTGCTCACCGGCCTCGGCGTCGGCCTGACGCTGCCCACCGCGTTCGCCGCAGGCGCGGGAACCCTTCCCCCGCACCGCTTCGCGACCGGCACCGCGGTGCTGAGCATGGCCCGCCAGCTCGGCCTCGCGGTCGGTGTCGCGATCCTCGTCGCCCTGCTCGGCTCACCCACCACCCCGGCGGCCACTCTCGAGGCCTTCCAGCGCGCCTGGTACGTCACCGCCGCCGTCGCCATCCTGGCGGGCCTCATCGGCCTCGGTATCCGCCCTACGACACCGGCCGTGAAACCGGTCGATCAGCAAGAGCCGGGCCTCGTAGCAACCTGACCCGGCAGCTACCGGTGCTGGGTGATCATGACCTTGTTTTCGTCGGGGTCGGTAGCGGTGATGTAGGTGCCCCACGGTTGGGTGGTCACCTCGCTGACATCGACCCCGGCGGCTGACAGCTGGTCCCTGGTGCTGTGGATATCGTCGCAGGAACGCGCAAAGATCAGATCTGCCGCACCCAGGCGACGAAGAACAAAACCCCCGCCGCGGTGAATCCGACGGCGACGGGAATCAACCACCAGGACCCGGCTCGGCCGAGGACAGTGCGGGTCAACCGGAGTTGAAACCGGCCGAGAAGCGCGACGATACCGAGAAATACGGGGGCTATCACGAGGCTGACCGCCGCGTGGACCAGCCACGCGCCTGCCAGTGTGGGTCCACCCCAGGATGTTTCGTAGTCACTCGCGGCGACCAGGGGATAGGCGAGCCCGCGGACCAGGCCGAGCATGGTGAGCATCATCAGGAACCAGGCGACGATCCCGACCCCGGCCGACAGCACGGAGTGCGACACGCAACGCAGCGCCGAGACCCCCTGCGCGGAGACCGGTTCGTGCAGCAGCCGCCGGGGAACGCGCAATCGGGTGCGGACGGGAGTCAGGGCCAACGGCAGGGCGAGCAGGCCGTACGCGATGGTCCGCCAGATACCGCCGCCCCGGCCGGTCATCGTAGGGAACCCGCTGCGGCGAGGTCGTCGAAGAGGAGCTGGTCGACCGGCGGCACCAGATCCCGGTCGTGGTAGCCGAACCAGGCCAAGGCGTCGATCTCGCTGCTCGCGGTGAGCACACCGCGGTACTCGGCGGTGTAGCACGCCATCCGGACGACGGTGGCGTGGCCGTCGGCGATCGCGGCCTCGTAGGTGCCCACGTGGACGGCGCTGTCGGCGGCCAGGTCGACGGTCAGCTCCTCGGCGACCTCGCGGACCAAGGTCTGCAGGTCGGTTTCGGCGCCTTCCCGTTTGCCGCCGGGAATGAAGAACACGTCCTTGCCCCGGGGTCGGGCGCACAGGATGCGCCCGTCCTCGATCAGTACCCAGGCCACCGTGTCGATCAGCTGCTGTACCGGAGAGTCCACCACGGCCCGCAGCCTATCGCGGTCAGTGACCTGGCAGGACGCAGACGGTATCCAGACCGAGGACCCGGTTGAGGCGGCCGAAGGCGAGCCAGGACCCGATGCTCATGCTCAGCTCGACCAGCTCGGCCTGGGTGTAGTGCTCGAACATCCTGGCCCAGAACTCGTCGTCGAGGCCGTGATGATCGGTGGCGTAGCGTTCGGCGTATTCGGCGGCGAGCCTGGCCCGCTCGTCGAACCGATCGGTGGTGCGCCAGTTCGTCACGGCGTCGGCGAACTCCGGTTCGACCTTCTGCCCGTCGCGTTCGGTGCGCCAGTCCTGACAGAACAGGCACCCGTTGATCTGGGCGATGCGCAGCCGCGCCGCCTCGAACTCACGCAGCCCCAGGGTCGAGTGCTCGTAGACCGACAGCGAGAACGCGGCGGCGGCGACACCGATGCCGGGCACCATCTCGCCCCAGACGTAACCGATCGGGTCCTTGCCCTCGGGAATGTCGATGATCATGGCGATTTCCTTCCGAGTTTGCCGACCGCGGCCCGCAGCGGCACATCGAGTGCGTCGTAGAGTCCCGGTTCGGCGTCGACGAGCCAGTCGATGGCATTGACCAATCGGCCCACCGCCGTGGCGTTTCCGCCCGCGGCCCGGTTGCCGCCTTCGGCGGTGGCCTCGACGCTGACCTCGATGCGAGGCGTGCCCTCGATGATCACCCGGTGCGCGCCGTCGCCGTCCGGAGGCGTCGGCCAGTCCGGCGCGCAACTCGGATGGATGCGGGTGACATGCTCGATCACGATGCGCGGTTCACCGTCGACGATGCCCTGCACCTCGAACCGCACCGCGCCTTGGGTGCCCGCCTCGAACTCACCCATCTGCACCGTCTGCACGGTCGCGTCGAGTGCACGCCGATCCAGGGTCTCGCGGATCTCGTCGAGTTCGACGCCGAGCGCCCTGGCCATCAGCCGAATCTGCCCGCCCCACACCATCGTCGGGACCGACGGCAGCAGCATCGGCGGCTGATAGTCCATCGGCTGACCCATCCCGACCAGATACCGCACCGAGTCGGGTTGGTCGTAGGTGGAGTAGTCGAAGATCTCCTGGCAGCGCACCACATCCACGGTCGTGGCGAGCCCACTGATCAACAGCGGCAGCACATCGTTGCCCCAGCCGGGATCGACTCCGGAGACGAACAGCGAACCACCGCCGGCGGCAATGGCTTCCAGTACCGGGTCGCGGATCTCGGCGGGGGCGTTGACCGGGTCGTAGAGCGCGTAGAGAGCCGGGGTCACGACGACAGCGCCCGCACGGATCGCGCGCACGATGTCGGCGAGCGCGTCAT
Organism: Nocardia sp. NPDC060259; assembly: GCF_042728775.1. Lineage (NCBI taxonomy): Bacteria > Bacillati > Actinomycetota > Actinomycetes > Mycobacteriales > Nocardiaceae > Nocardia > Nocardia sp. NPDC060259. The sequence goes on along the minus strand of NZ_JBHXAY010000013.1, from coordinate 96,401 downwards.
CGGGACGGATGTCGCCGGAGGCCGCGTAGACGACCGCGCGCGGACCCGAAGCGAGCAGGGCGTCGATGTCGGCGGACGCGGGCACCCCTAGTCCGTAGTCGAGTCCGGCGAGTGCACCGGCATCACGGCCGACCTTGTCGGGGTTGTGCACCAGCACCCCCGTGAGTTCCAGCGCCGGATGGGCAGCCACGGCACGGATGGCCGCTCGGCCGACATTGCCGGTGCCCCAGACGATCGTGGGGATCATCGCGCGAGCGTAGCAAGCGCTTGGTTCGGTGTCCGGGATATCTGGAATCCCGGTTCGGGGTCAGCCTTCGCGTACCGTGAGCGCGGTGTCGCCGAGCGCCTCCGCGAGGCGGTCGGCCGCCGCGGACAGCGCTCGTTTCGGGAATCGGCCCGTGCCGAACAGCGAGACGACCACCTCGTCGTCGACCCGGTCCCAGGTCCCGGCGACCCGACCGTCTACCAGCACCAGCGGGGAGATCCAGCCTGCCGTTCTGCTGACCTTGGCGCGGTGCTCGGCGGGCAGTACCGCGGTGTCGGAGGTTCCTGGGCCCAGGATGTACTGGTCGAACGGGCCGAGCAGCTGGATCGTGCCGTCGAGGGTGGCGGTGGCGAGCTCGTCGACGAACTCGGTGGGAAGCCAGCCGGTCCGGCCCTCGACGGTCACCTGGGTCAGCGCATCACCCATCGCCGCGAACCAGCCACGCACGACTGTCTTGCGCAGGCTGTTGCGGCTGAGCCAGGCATCGAACGATTCCGGCGTCCCCGGACCGTAGGCGCCGAGATAGGCGCTGATCAGTGTCGGCGCGGCGGCGTCCGGTTGCGGCACGCCGGTCCAGCCGGGGATCAGGTGCGCCGGACTGGTGAAGGTGATCTTGGTGCCGCGCGCCGGGCCATGGCACAGCGCGCCCTGCCAGGCCAGCGGTTTGAGCACCGCACCCCAGCCGGAGCGCAACTGTTCGCCGAGGTGGGTGAAACCGGGCTCGGCAAGAACGGCTTCGACGAGCTCGTCGCGCGTCAGGACCTGATCGGCGAGAATCTTCGACACCGCGACGACCAAGGCCGCCACCTGATCCGGCGTCGCGCCGAAAGTCTTCTGCCAGGACGGCTTCTCCCACGTCCGGGCCGACCCGATCAGCGACAGTGCCGCCGCGGCCTGCTCGGGCACCATCGCGTGCAGGGTGCCGCGCATCGCCCACGTCTTGACCAGCGAGCCGGCCGTGAGCGCGTCGGCCACCGCGTCCTGCCCGGCGACGCCGCTGCGCAGCGCGACCGCGGTCTCCGCCGCCGAGGCGACCTGCGCCTGCACTCCGGCGAGCCTGGCCGCGACGGCCTCGGCTCCATTCACTGTCGGCTCGGTGACGAACTGCCTGCCCAGCCGCCACGCGAAAACCTGATCCCACCCGACTTCGAGCACGCCCACTCCCCTAGTTCTCCTCGCTGCGTCGCGTGGCAACCCGCCGCAGCGCCGCCCGCAGGCCCGCGAATTCGTCGTCGCTGATCCGGTCGACGAAATGGCTGAGCACGAGATCTGATCGGCCGCCGATGCCCAGCGCCTCGTGCATGAGCTGGGCGCTGTGTTCCTCGCGCGTCATCGTCGGCCAGTAGCGGTAGGCGCGACCGTCGCGCTGTCTGGCCAGCCAGCCCTTGCGGTGCAGGTTGTCCATGGTCGACATGACCGTCGTGTAGGCGATGTCGCGTTCGGCGGCCAGCTCGTCGAACAACTCGCGCACCGTCGTCGAATCCACGTCGCGATCCCAGAGACGGTCCATCAGCACCGCTTCGAGATCCCCGAAACCACGCACCGCCTACCGACTCCCTCATCACCACCGACTGCCTGAAACCGGCTTCACAGTACCGGCACGGTCCAGGTGAGGGGTTACCGCTGGGCAACCGCTCGCGGTATGACATGCGAGGTGGGTGTGGTTGCACCGGCTCGCCGTCTCGCGGAATCATCGGCGAATGCATTGCGCAGGGGTGGCCCGATGACCGAACCCGACCCGTTCGACACCTTCCGGCCGCTGCTGTTCACGATCGCCTACGAGATCCTCGGCAGTGCCGTCGACGCCGAGGATGTCTTGCAGGACAGCTACCTTCGCTGGCGCGACGCGACCGAGGTGACGCATCCGCGCGCCTACCTGGTGCAGATCGTCACCCGTCAGGCGATCAACCATCTGCGGACGGTGCGCCGCCGCCGCGAGGACTACGTCGGCACCTGGCTGCCCGAACCGATCCGCACCACCCCCGACGCCGGGCACGACGTGCTGCTGGCCGAGTCGGTGTCGATGGCCATGTTGCTCGTGCTGGAAACCCTCGGCCCCACCGAGCGGGCGGTGTTCGTGCTGTCGGAGGTGTTCGGCCACGGCCACGGCGAGATCGCGGAGATGATCGACAAGACCGATACCGCCGTCCGTCAGATCGCGCACCGGGCCCGCGCGCACGTCGCGGCCCGTCGCCGTCGGTTCGAACCCGACTCCGCCACCAGCCGTGCGGTGATCGGCCGCTTCCTGCTGGCCGTCGACACCGGTGACGTCGGCGCACCCAGGTGCTCGGCGCCCGCGTCGTCGCTACCGGCGACATCGACCCGGCCGAACTCGCCGATTACGACCTCGTCGGCTTCGGATCGGGCATCTACAACATGAATTTTCACCCGGAGCTGCGCCGGTTCATCACCGCCCTGCCGGTCGCGCACCGCGGCAGCGCGTTCGTGTTCCGCACCAGCGGATTCCCGGAACCACCGTTTCGCCGCTACACCCGCACCCTGACCCGCAGCATCGAGAAGAAGGGCTTCGACGTGGTCGACCTCTTCGGCTGCCGCGGCTTCGATACCTGGCTGCCCCTGCGCCTCGTCGGCGGCATCCGCAAAGGCCACCCCGACGCCACCGACATCGCCGCGGCCCGCGCGTTCGCCGAGAAATTGCGGGCAAGGACCACCGCCACGGCCTGACGGCCGTTTTGGTCGTACCTCGATGCGAACATATGTTCGTGTCCGATTCCGCTGTGCCGCGCCGCCCGCGCATCCAGTCCCGCGCCGAGGCGTCGATCCTGCACGCCGACCTGGATTCCTTCTACGCCTCGGTCGAGCAGCGTGATCAGCCGTGGTTGCGCGGCAAGCCGGTGATCGTGGGCGGCGGGGTCGTGCTGGCCGCGAGCTACGAGGCGAAGGCGTTCGGGATCCGGACGCCGATGAACGCGGGTCAGGCGTTGCGGTTGTGTCCGCACGCGGTGGTCGTCCCGCCGCGGATGTCGGCCTACGCCGAGGCGAGCAAGGCGGTGTTCGCGGTGTTCGGCGACACCACCCCGATCGTGGAGGGGATCTCGATCGACGAGGCGTTCCTCGATGTGAGTGGCTTGCGACGGATCAGGGGCGAGCCGATCGAGATCGCCCGCGCCCTGCGGGCGGAGGTCAGCAGCAAGGTCGGCCTGCCGATCTCGGTCGGTATCGCGCGCAACAAGTTCCTCGCCAAGGTGGCCTCGGCGGTCGCCAAACCCGACGGATTGCGCCTGGTGGAGCCCGGCCGGGAACTGGAGTTCCTGCACCCGTTGCCGGTCGAGCGATTATGGGGTGTCGGCGCCGTCACCGCCGCGACTTTGCACGCCAACGGCATCACCCGGGTAGGGCAGCTGGCCGAACTCGGCGAACCGCACCTGCGTGCCATCCTCGGAGCCGGTGCGGCCCGGCATCTGTTCGCCCTGTCCTGGGCGCGCGATCCCCGGCGCGTCGAGACCGGGAAACGCAGGCGATCGATCGGTGCCCAGCGCGCCCTCGGTCGTCGCCACCGCGAACCCGAGGAGATCGCCGCCTACCTCGACGGCCTCACCGACCGCCTCGGCCGCCGCCTGCGCGCCGCGGACCGGGTGTGCCGCACCGTCATCCTGCGCCTGCGATTCGACGACTTCACCCGCGCGACCCGCTCGCACACGCTGGCGGAAGCGACCGACGCCACCGCGTCCATCCGGCACGCCGCTCGGCTGCTGCTCGACACCGCCCAACCGCTCATCGCCGAACGCGGGATCACCCTGATCGGCTTGTCGCTGACCAATCTCGACGACGCCGACACCATGCAGCTGACCCTGCCGCTGGAGCCCCGCGCCGACAACACCCTCGACGCGACGCTCGACGATCTGCGCCGCCGGTTCGGTTCCGCCGCCATCACGCGCGCGGCACTGCTGAAGAGCGGTGAGGGGCTGTCGGTTCCGCTGCTTCCGGACTGATCGCGATCAGCCGCGGCCGCGTCGACCGGCTGCTCCGTGGGAACCGAAGGCCGCCATCGCCGCCGGGGCGGCCCACCACCGAGGTGCGGTGGGCGCCATGGGATAGTCGGCGCATGCCTTACGCCGTCCTCGGCTTCCTGACCCTCGCCCTGTGGGTGTATTGCCTGGTCGACATCGTCACCAGTCCCGACGACGGGATCCGCCATCTGCCGAAGATGGGATGGGTGCTCGTGGTCGTCCTCGTCCCGACGATCGGCGCCCTGCTGTGGCTGTTCGCCGGCAGGCCGATCACCCCGTCGCGGCCCGCGTCGACCACCCGCTTCAGCGAATACGATCGGCCCGGCCGCGCTGTCGCGACCAACCCCGACGACGACGAAGCGTTCTTGCGCTCGCTGCGCGAACGCGCCGAACAACAGCGTCGCGAAGCCCGCAGGCAGCAGGCCGAGCGCGACGGGGATCAGGCCTGATCACACGAATCGCTTGGGCCGCTTGTCCATCAACCGCAGGATGAGCGGCGTGAAGATCAACTGCATCGCCAGTTCCATCTTCCCGCCCGGCACCACGATGCAGTTCGGCCGCGACATGAACGAATCGTGCAGCATCGACAGCAGATACGGGAAGTCGATCACCTTCGGATCGGCGAACCGGATCACCACGAAACTCTCGTCGGCCGTGGGAATACTGCGCGCGATGAACGGATTCGAGGTGTCCACCGTCGGCACCCGCTGGAAATTCACATAGGTCCGCGAGAACTGCGGACAGATGTATTTCACGTAGTCCGGCATCCGGCGCAGGATCGTATCGATCACCGCCTCGCTGGAATATCCGCGATGGGTCTTGTCCCGGTACACCTTCTGGATCCACTCGAGATTGATGATCGGCACCACACCGACCAGCAGATCGGTGTATCGGGCGACATTGACCGCGTCGGTCACCGCCGCACCGTGCAACCCCTCGTAGAACAGCAGGTCACTGCCGGGCGCCAGATCCTCCCACGACGTGAACGTGCCCGCCGGCTGCCCGTACGGTTTCGCCTCCTCGTCGTCGTGGAGGTATTTGCGCACCTGCCCGACGCCGGACTCACCGTAATCCCGGAACAGCGCCTCCAATTCGGGCAGCAGATTCGCGTCCTCGCCGAAATGCGAGAACGTCGTATTGCGTTGCTGCTCGGCCTCGGCCATCGCGATCTTCATCTCCGAGCGGTCGTAGCGGTGAAACGAATCGCCTTCCACCACGACGGCGCTGATCCCTTCGCGCCGGAAGATCTCCTCGAACGTGCGCGTGACACTGGTCGTTCCCGCACCGGACGAACCGGTGATCGCGACAACGGGATGCTTGACCGACATGGCGACTCCTACTTGCGCTGATCGTGCTTGGCCGGACGGAACAGCGACCGCGAGCCGAACAGCGAGCTGTCGAAACTCGGACCGGCGTCCGGCTCGGAGTGGTAGCGCTCGATGCGCAGCACCTCGTTGCGGGAACCGAAGATGAACGGCACCCGCTGGTGCACCTCGGCCGGCGGCACCTTCATCACCCGGTCGTGCCCGGTGGTCGCCGCACCACCGGCCTGCTCGACGATGAACGCGATCGGATTCGCCCCGTACAACAGCGAAACCCGGCCCGGCCGTGCGGGATTGCGGGTATCGCGGGGATACAGGTACATCCCGCCCCTGGTCAGGATGTGGAAGGTGTCGGCGACCAGCGAGGCGACCCAGCGCATGTTGAAGTCACGTCCCCGCGGCCCGTCCACCCCCTCCAGGCATTCCTGCACATAGCGGCGCACCGGACGTTCCCAGAACCGTTCGTTGGCCGCGTTGATCGCGAAACCCGACGTGTCGTCGGGGATCCGCATATGCGGATGGGTCAGCACGAACGCGCCGATCTCCCGATCGAGAGTGAACCCGTCGACCCCGCTACCGGTGGTGAGCACCAGCATGGTCGCGGGGCCGTAGAGGGTGAACCCGGCGCACACCTGCGCCACACCGGGCTGCAGAAAGTCGGCGTCGCCCGGCTCCGCGGTGCCTGCCAGCACCTCCTGCGGTGCGCGCAGAATGCTGAAAATCGAGCCGACAGGCAGATTCACGTCGATATTGCTCGACCCGTCCAGCGCGTCGAAGGCCAGCAGATACTTGCCGCGCCGCTGAGTCGCGGGCACCGGCAGCGCGGTGGCGCGCTGCTCGGACAGCAACCCCGACAGGTGCCCGGTCCACTGGGTCTGAGCCACCATGATCTCGTCGGTCAACGCGTCGAGCCGCCTGCTCACCGACAGCGGCTCGTCGTCGTCGCGGCCCGATCCGATGATCGCACCGCGCGTCACCTGGTTGGCGATGATCTTGGTCGCCGTGGCCACCACGTTGACCAGCGCCGAGAACTCGCCCGACGAACCGGGATGGCGGTGTTCCTCCTCGATCGTGTAGCGGGTGAGGGTCTTCAATCCGTCGGGCATGGCGTCGCGGCCACCTCCTGCCCCGCGTCGTCGAACACGCTGCTGCCGTAGACATCCCGGTCGCACAGGGTGATCAGGTCGGTCTTCGACAGCGGCCGCGCCGCCTCGACGAGCCGTTTGGCCTGACGCAGCCGGCATCGGTCGATCGCATTGCGCACGCTGCGCGCATTCGAGAACCGCGGCCGGGTCATCCGCACCGTCAGATACTCCGCGAACGCGACGTGCGCGGCCGCGTCGAAGCGGAAGTTCTCCCCCGTCACCATCAATTCGGCGATGCCCATGAGTTCTTCGTGGGTGTAGTCGGCGAACTCGAGATGATGCGCCACCCGCGAGGACAGCCCGGGATTGGCCGAGAAGAAGCGGTCCATCCGATCCGGGTAACCGGCGAAGATGACGACCAGGCTCGCCCGCTCGCTCTCCATCTCCTGCAGCAGGATCTCGATCACCTCCTGCCCGTAATCGCGCTCGTTCTCGGGCCGGAACAGGTAGTACGCCTCGTCGATGAACAGCACACCGCCCGCGGCCTTGGCGATCGCCTCCTTGGTCTTGGGCGCGGTGTGGCCGATGAACTGGCCGACCAGGTCGTCACGGGTCACCGTGTGCACCTTCGGTTTCCGGATGTAGCCCAGCGCGTACAGCATCTGCGCCATCCGCAACGCCACCGTCGTCTTCCCGGTGCCGGGTCCGCCGGTGAAGCTCATGTGCATCGTCGGCCGCGAGGACTCCAGCCCGAAGCGCCGCCGCGCCCGGTCGATCATCAGCAGCGCCGCGATCTCGCGCACCCGTTCCTTCACATTCGCCAGGCCGATCAGCTCCGCGTCGAGCGCGGCCAGCGTTTCGGCCACGTCGTGGCCTGCCAGGTCGAGAGAAAGATCCAACAGCGCGTCCTCGCTCAGCAGTTCCTCGGTCGCGGTGGCGCCCTCGGCGGGCGGGCGCGACGGCCGGGCGTCGGTGACGCCCGGCCGCGGCAACCGGAATCCGCCTGCGGATCCGTCAGCCGCCATACCGCTGTCCCTGCGGACGATCGGTGGCATAGGAGCGCAGGCTGTAGATCTGGCGGCGATCCGAGCCCTCGGCCCGCGCCAGTTCGAAACCGGGCTCCTCGGCGGGGCGCTGCACCAGGAAGCTCAGCGCCGTCGTCTGTTTCGTGTAGGTCGCGTTATAGGCGGTGACCCGCACGTAGTGGCGAGGAAACGTCGCCCGGCAGGCGTTGATCTCGGCCATCACCCCGTCGGGTTCGTCGAGGTCGAACAGCGGCAACCCCCACATCTCCCAGTAGGTGTTGCGTGGGTGCGGATCGTCGGTGTACTCGATCGACACCGGCCAGTTGTTGAGCAGCGCGTAGCGCACCTGCGCCGCGATCTCTTCGTCGGTGAACTCGGGCAGATACGAGAACGTCCCGTGTCGCAGATACATGGTGCTCCCTACAGGCTCGGCGTCGGCACCGCGTCGGGTGCGTCGGTGGACGTGTAATCGAAGGTGACATCACCCCAGGTCGACAGCGCGACCTCGAGCGGACGGCACGTCGAGGCTGCCGTGCGCAGCACGTCGGGCCCCTCCTTGATCAGGTCGCGACCCTCGTTGCGCGCCTTGACCACCGCTTCCAGCGCCACCCGGTTGGCCTCGGCGCCTGCCGCGATCCCCAGCGGATGACCGATGGTGCCGCCACCGAACTGCAGGATCACATCGTCACCGAACAGATCGAGCAGCTGATGCATCTGGCCTGCGTGAATACCGCCCGAGGCCACCGGCATCACCCCGGGCAGGCTCGCCCAGTCCTGGTCGAAGAAGATGCCGTTGCCCAGATCGGTGGGAATGTGGTTCTCGCGCAAGGTGTCGTAGAAACCGCGGGTGGTCGCCGGATCGCCTTCCAATTTGCCCACCACGGTTCCCGCGTGCACATGGTCGACACCGATCAGCCTGCACCATTTCGCCAGCACCCGGAAGCTCACGCCGTGCGTCTTCTGCCGGGTGAACGTCGAATGGCCCGCCCGGTGCAGGTGCAGCAGTACCCCGTTGCGCCGCGCCCACTTCGACATCGACTGCATCGCGGTGTAGCCGACGGTGAGGTCCATCATGATGACCACCGAGCCCAGTTCCTTGGCGAACTCGGCGCGCTCGTACATGTCCTCCATGGTGGCGGCGGTGACGTTGAGGTAGTGGCCTTTGATCTCGCCGGTCTCGGCCATCGCCCGGTTCACGCCCTCCATCGCGAACAGGTAGCGGTCGCGCCAGCGCATGAACGGCTGGGAGTTGATGTTCTCGTCGTCCTTGGTGAAATCCAAGCCGCCTTTGCAGGCCTCGTAGACCACCCGGCCGTAATTGCGTGCCGACAAACCGAGTTTCGGTTTCACCGTCGCGCCCAGCAGTGGCCTGCCGTATTTGTTGAGATATTCACGTTCCATCACCGTGCCGTGCGGCGGGCCCTGGAAGGTCTTGACATAGGCCACCGGAATACGCATGTCCTCGAGCCGCAACGCGAGCAGCGGCTTGAATCCGAAGACATTACCGATGACCGAGGAGGTGAGGTTCGTGATCGACCCTTCCTCGAAAAGATCCAGATCGTAGGCGATGTAGGCGAAGTACTCGCCCGGCCTGCCCGGCACCTCGTCGATCCGGTAACACTTCGCCTGATACTTCGAGTGAGCGGTGAGCCGGTCGGTCCACACAACAGTCCAAGTGGCAGTGGACGATTCGCCCGCCACAGCGGCCGCGGCCTCGATCGGATCGACGCCAGGCTGCGGGGTCACCCGGAACACCGCGAGCACATCGGTATCCGAGGGCACGTAGTCGGGTGCGTAATATCCCATCGACGCGTACGACTGAACACCCGGATCCCAACGATCCCGTTCGGTTTCTTCCGCCATGGTTCCTCCTGTGGAATCGGCTGGGCGCCTATCGAATTCCAGGATGGGGCCCGCGACCGTCACAAACAATGTGAATGTTTCTGGGAACGCTCAACCGAAACGTTGAGTTTGCTACCGTCGGGTAATGGGCAGGGTGAGCGCGGGGCGGATGGAAACCTTCCTCGCGGTGGCCCGGCTGGGCAGCATTCGCCGCGCGGCCGCCCAGCTGCATGTCACCGAGGCGGCGGTGTCGGCCGCGGTCGCCCATGTCGAAAAGCAGCTCGGCGCCAAACTGATCACCCGGTCCGGGCGGGGGATCGCCCTGACCGAGGCGGGCAGGGTCTACGCCGAGTACTGCCGCGGGATCCTCGGCCTCATGAAGGAAGCGCACGCCGCGGTCCGGCAGGCCGAGGCAGGCCGGCTACGGATCGGCGTCGTCGCGACCGCGGGCGAATCGGTGGTGCTGCGGCCGCTGGCCTCGTTTCGTCACCGCTACCCCGATGTGGAACTGAGCCTGTCCATCCAGCCCCGTGACGTGCTGTTTCTCGAACTGCAGCACCACGAGACCGATCTCGTCATCGCGGGCCGCCCCCCACACGCGGCGAACCTGGTCATCCAGGCGCGACGCCCGAGCACCCTCGTCGTCGTCGGCGCCGGCGACACCCACGATCCACGCCACACCACCTGGCTACTGCGCGGCAACGGTTCGGGCACCCGCGAAGCGACACTCGCGCTGATCGACCGTCTCCAAATCGACCCGCCGACGCTGACCCTGGGTTCGCACGGCGCGGTCATCGCTGCCGCGCGCGAGGGGCTCGGTATCACCCTCATCCACTCCGATGCCGTCGGCGAGCACCTGGAATCCGGTGCGCTGCACACGATCGACGTGCCGGGCACCCCCCTCGACCGCGCCTGGCACGCGGTCACGACCCCGACCCCAACCCCGGCGACCCGGCTGTTTCTGGCCCACCTCATCGATCCGCTCGAAACCGGGACAGACGCTTTCCACGCCACGATCGGGCCGTAGCGGGACCGGCTCCGCCCTGGATCGGCCGAGTTGTCGGTGCGTCGTGCCACGATGCCGCGCATGACCCGACATCCGGACGCCGAACATCACCTCGAGCTGTTTCTCGACTACGGCCAGTTCGTCCTGCACGGTGGCGAGGGCGAGGAGGACGCTGAGCTGTCGTTGCTGGAGGCGGCGCTGGTCGAAGGGCCGTCCGCCGGTGACGGGCACACCGTCGTGGTGCGCAGTCCACACCAGAACAACTTCGAGATGCCGCTCGTCGTGCAGGTCTGGGCGACGCGTCCGCCCGCCGATGATGCCGACTGGCAACAGATCAGCGAAGCCCGGCTGCACATCGGCGAATACGGACTGAACATCAGCTCACCGGTGGACACCTGGGAAGCCGCACCGGTTCCGCCGGGCGACTACATCGTCGACATCGCGGGCACCGGGTTCGTCGGGTACGGCTGGCCCGGTACCACCACCCCTGGCGACCATTGGCGGATCCGGTTGTGGCCCGACGACGGGAGCGTTCTGCGGCCGCCACTGATCTGGAATGCTCCCGGGCACGACGTCAATATCGAGGCACCGCCCCTGATCGACTCGGGCATCCGCCTCGATCCCGAGGACCTTGCGCCCCGGCAGGTTCCCCACCTCGAAATCCCCTTCGGCGGGGAGAATCTCGCGACGAACGATCGCTCGGCCGACCAGGCACGTGGGTGGCAGCAGCAGGAACGTGAAGCGTGGGGTGGCGAGCCCATCGCCGCGCTCGCCGACGTCTACTCTGCTCGCGATCTCGCCGGCTACGACCGAGCGCTCGCCGAGTCGATCGCCGAGATGCCTGCCGATCGGCTCCGAAAGCTGAGCGAGTACTGCGCGCTGCGCGCCTACGAATTCGCCGGGCTCAGCGAGCGTCCGTGGGTGCGTCCCGCGCTCGCGGCACTGCGCTCCGGGGAACCGTTCCCCGAGCCGTTCCGGGATTCCGATGCCGCCTTCGCCCGGCTCGACGAAGACCAATACGGCCCTGACGCAGGCCGGTTCCAGGCCGTCGCCCGGGAACGCGCCGACAGACCCGCGCGTCGACCGAATCCCTACGACCGCGGCACCATCAGCCGACCGCACTTCGCCGTCAACACCCTGTTCCATGCCCGCCACGCCGATCCCCTGCAGGGCGCGCTGTCGGCGCTCAACGAAGCCGCGATCACCTTCGGCGACCAGGTCGAGCTGCTGTTCACCGGCATCCGCGCCGAATTCGGGCTGCCGCCGCGTCGCTGACCGCGACACCGTGGACGCTCACCCGTGCCGCGGGTACGGTCGTCGCCAGGGGGCTGATTCATCGTCTGTACGCAATCGAACGAAGGGGTGGGATATGTCGACCGAAGTGAAACTGTCCGGGGACGCGCTGGAACTGCCGGGCGGCGTGCGGGTGACCTTCATCCGCACCCTGCGACTGCCCGAGACGGGCACCTATCCACTGCCGCCCGGTCTCGGTACGTTCCCGCTGCGCCGGGTCGCCGACTACCCCGACACCGTGCCCGCCGAATGGCGCAAGCGCGGCGGCGTGATGCTGCCGGTCTACCAGCGTGAAGCCATGTGGCTGCGATTCTCCGCCACCACCCCCGCCGCGCTGAAGGTCGGTGTCGGCAAGGTCTGCGCGGTGTCGGGCAAGCCCTGGAGCGACACCCTCGGCAAGGATCCGCAGAACTACCTCGCGCTACCCCAACAGCCGTGGATGGACGGCATCAACTCCGGTGACGGCACGGTCCGCCAGTTCGTCGCGGTGCCGCTCGGACTCGGTGCGACCGTCGAGGGCCAGGTGACGGGCACCGAGCAATGGGGTGGTGTGCAGCTCGCCGTCCACGGGCTCACCGATGCCGCACTGGAGACCTGGAACGCCGCCGAACGCGCCAGGCGGCAACGCATGCCCGCCGCACCCACCGCACCGTGGCTCGCCGAGGAGATGGTCTACGGCGCAGCGCCGGCCGCACCGCACTACGTCGCCCCGGTCGCCTACTCCGCTCCCGGCAGTGCCCCGGCTCCCGGCGCCGCGCCCACCGGCTCGCCGCGTGCACGAGGAGCTCGCCCCGCCGCCAGGAAGATGGGTCTCGGCGCGGGCGGAACCATGCGCCAGGAAATCTTCGCCGACAAGCGCCCGATCGAGGACTACCACCCCGACGCCGACGGGCGTGTCTTCGTCCATCTCGCTTCCGCCGCCGAATGGCAGCAGATCACCGGCGAACCGGCACCGCCTACTCCGATCACCGCCCAGGCCTACGCCCAGCACAACCTGCCCTGGTTCGACTACTACGCCGCCGACGCCGACGACCTCCCGCCATCGACCGAACTCGCGGAGGTGAAACCCACCGGCGACTGGCTCGCCGACGAACACCCGAATCCGCCCATCGAACAGCCACTTCCGGTGATCCCCCTGGGCGACAAGAAAGTCCAGGACGGCGACTGGTAACCCGTGGGAGCCTGCGGTGGACTACCTTGCCCCGCAGGCCAACCGGCTGATCCGGCGAACCTGCCACGCGGCAGGCCCGCGCGGACGTACGATCCGTGCGTGGCCGAATCGAATGGTTCCACCCCGCTGCGAGTACTGGTCTACAGCAACGATGCCGACACCAGGCAACAGGTGATCCTGGCGCTGGGCCGTAAGCCGCGTGCCGATCTACCGGAGCTCGACTTCTTCGAGGTCGCCACCGCGCCGGTGGTCATCGAGCAGATGGATGCGGGCGGGATCGATCTGGCGATCCTCGACGGGGAATCCGCGCCCGCGGGTGGCCTCGGTATCGCCAAGCAACTCAAGGACGAGATCGAGGAGTGCCCGCCGGTGGTCGTGCTGACCGGCAGGCCCGACGACGCCTGGCTGGCGAACTGGTCGCGCGCCGAGGCGGCGGTGTCGCACCCGATCGACCCCATGCAGCTGACCCGCGCGGTGACCGGCATCCTGCTCGCCCGCTGATCGGCGGCAATCGGGCATCGTCCCGATCCCTCGGATAGTCCGAGTCGCACTGTTCTGTCCATCACCACTGGTAACACCAGTGGTTGTTCGTCGTGCGCGTATCCGGGATTACCCCCGGATCGCTCATGAATCGCGGTACCGAAATCGATCAAACCCCGCCCCGGAAACGCGCGGCGGACCACCGAAACGGCGGTAGTCTGTGCTCTAGCTCACACGAGCGCGGGCTCCTGTATAACGCTCCGCCATCGCTGCACAGCCTTGCGCGAGCCCCGTATCGGCGGACAACGTTGTCGGCCCCGTCTCGCCAAAGCTGCCGTCCGCGGCCGGGCCACACGGCTCGACCTGCTCCAGCGAGGAGGGGAAAGCAGTCGTGAATATCGAGGTGCCCGCGCTCGTACTCGGCGCCATCGCTGCCGCGTTCGCGGTGTTCTCCGTCATCATGGCGGCGCTGATCGGCCCGAAGCGCTACAACAGGGCCAAGCTGGAACCCTACGAATGCGGCATCGAGCCGACACCGCACGCCATCGCGGGCGGCCCGGGAAACGCCACGGGACAGCGCTTTCCGGTGAAGTACTACCTCACCGCGATGTTGTTCATCATCTTCGACATCGAGATCGTGTTCCTCTACCCGTGGGCCGTGCATTTCGATGCGCTCGGGCTCTTCGGGCTCGCCGCGATGGCGTTGTTCATCGTCAATGTGTCGGTCGCCTACGCCTACGAGTGGCGGCGCGGCGGCCTGAGCTGGGAATGAGTGGGAAATAATGGGTCTCGAAGAGAAACTGCCCAGCGGGTTCCTGCTGAGCACCGTCGAGGATTTCGCCGGCTACCTGCGTAAGGGCTCGGTCTGGCCCGCGACGTTCGGGTTGGCCTGCTGCGCGATCGAGATGATGGCCACCGGCGCAGGGCGATTCGACATCGCCCGCTTCGGCATGGAGGCGTTCCGCGCCTCCCCCCGCCAGGCCGATCTGATGATCGTCGCGGGGCGGGTCAGCCAGAAGATGGCACCGGTGCTGCGCCAGGTCTACGACCAGATGACCGAACCCAAATGGGTACTGGCCATGGGCGTCTGCGCGTCCTCGGGCGGCATGTTCAACAACTACGCGATCGTGCAGGGTGTCGACCACGTCGTCCCGGTCGACATCTACCTGCCCGGCTGCCCGCCCCGCCCGGAGATGCTGCTCAACGCGATCCTCGCGCTGCACGCCAAGATCGCCGAGACACCGATGGGCGTCAACCGCGAGGAAGCGATCCGCGCCGCCGAACAGGCCGCGCTGGCCAGCACGCCGACCATCCGGATGGAGGGCCTGCTGCGATGACGTTCGACGCTCCCGACAACACCGACAGCAATGCGGGACAGGACATTCCGGAGGAAGCCTCCACCGCGCCCCCGCCGCCGGCGCCACCCGAGGACGAGGTGATCGGCACCCGACGCGGCATGTTCGGCGTCACCGGTACCGGGGACACCTCCGGATACGGCGGCCTGGTCACCCCCGTCGCCCTGCCCGCGGGCACCCCACCGCCCTATGGTGGCTGGTTCGACGCGTTCGTCGGCACCCTGCGCGCCGCGCTGACCAACCGGGTGATCGCCTTCGACACCGTGATCGAGAAGATCGTCGTCTTCCGCGACGAGATCACCCTGCACGTGCGGCGCGAGCATCTGGTCGCCGTCGCGAGCGCGCTGCGCGACGACACCTCGCTGCGCTTCGAACTGTGCCTCGGCGTCAACGGCGTCCACTATCCCGACGACGAAGGCCGCGAACTGCACGCGGTCTATCACCTGATGTCGATCACGCACAACCGGCGGGTGCGGCTGGAAGTGTCGGCCCCCGATGCCGATCCGCACATTCCCTCGCTGTTCGCGGTGTATCCGACCACCGACTGGCACGAACGCGAGACCTACGACTTCTTCGGCATCCTCTTCGACGGGCATCCCTCGCTGACCCGCATCACCATGCCCGACGACTGGCGCGGCCATCCGCAGCGCAAGGACTACCCGCTCGGCGGGATCCCGGTGGAGTACAAGGGCGCGCGGATACCGCCGCCCGACGAGCGGAGGACCTACAGCTGATGACCGACACCGATTTCCGCCGCGACGAACCACAGATAGTCACCGTCGCAGGCCAGGACTGGGACCAGGTCAGCGAGGTGCTCGAGGGTGGGGGCGAAGAACGCATCGTCGTCAACATGGGCCCGCAGCACCCGTCGACGCACGGCGTGCTGCGCCTGATCCTCGAGATCGAAGGCGAGACCGTCACCGAAGCCCGCTGCGGCATCGGCTACCTGCACACCGGCATCGAGAAGAACCTGGAATTCCGCCCCTGGATCCAGGGCGTCACCTTCGTGACCCGGATGGACTACCTGTCCCCCTTCTTCAACGAAACCGCCTACTGCCTGGGCGTGGAGAAGCTGCTCGACATCACCGAGCAGATCCCCGAACGGGCCACCGTCGTGCGCGTCATGCTGATGGAGCTCAACCGGATCTCCTCGCATCTGGTCGCGCTGGCGACCGGCGGCATGGAACTGGGCGCGCTCACCCCGATGCTGTTCGGTTTCCGGGAACGCGAACTCATCCTCGACGTGTTCGAGACCATCACCGGCCTGCGGATGAACCACGCGTTCATCCGTCCCGGCGGACTCGCCCAGGACCTGCCCGACGACGGCGTCACCAAAGTCCGCGAACTCCTCGAGATCATGCCGGGCCGGCTGCGCGACATGGAGCATCTGCTCAGCGCCAACCCGATCTGGAAGAAGCGCACCCAGGACATCGGCTACCTCGACCTCACCGGCTGCATGGCGCTCGGCATCACCGGCCCGGTCCTGCGTGCCACCGGCCTGCCCCACGATCTGCGCAAGTCGGCGCCCTACTGCGGTTACGAGAACTACGAATTCGACATCCCGACGACCACCGGCTGCGACTGCTACGGCCGCTACCTGATCCGGGTCGCCGAGATGACCGAATCGCTCAAGATCGTCGAGCAGTGTCTCGACCGGCTGCGGCCCGGTCCGGTCATGGTCGACGACAAGAAGATCGCCTGGCCCGCCGACCTGAAGCTCGGCCCCGACGGACTGGGCAACTCACCGAAATACATCGGCAAGATCATGGGCACCTCGATGGAATCGCTGATCCATCACTTCAAGCTCGTCACCGAGGGCATGCGTGTGCCCGCGGGACAGGTGTATACGGCGGTGGAGTCACCGCGCGGTGAGCTGGGCGTGCACATGGTCAGCGACGGCAGCACCCGGCCGTACCGGGTGCACTACCGCGATCCCTCGTTCACCAATCTGCAGGCGGTGGCCGCGATGTGCGAGGGCGGCATGGTCGCCGACGTCATCGCCTCGGTCGCCAGCATCGACCCCGTCATGGGCGGAGTGGACCGATGAAGATAGAGCTCAAGCTCACCAGCAGGCCGGAGCCGTACCAGCCGCATGTGCGGCAGCGACTCGAAGTCGACGCCAAGGAGATCATCGCCCGCTACCCGCACCCCCGCTCGGCGCTGCTGCCGCTGCTGCACCTGGTGCAGGCCGAGGACGGTTATGTCACCGGCACCGGGATCGACTTCTGCGCGGATCAACTCGGCCTCACCGGCGCCGAGGTAACCGCCGTCGCCACCTTCTACTCGATGTACCGGCGCACCCCGACCGGCGACTACCACGTCGGCGTCTGCACCAACACCCTCTGCGCGGTCCTCGGCGGCGACGCGATCTATGAAGCGCTGCAACAACATCTGGGCGTCGGACACGGCGAGACCACCGCCGACGGCGCCATCACCCTCGAGCACATCGAGTGCAATGCCGCCTGCGACTACGCGCCGGTAATGATGGTGAACTGGGAATTCTTCGACAACCAGACCCCGGAATCGGCGCGGGCGATCACCGATGCCCTGCGAGCGGGCCATCAGGTACGCCCGACTCGGGGCGCGCCCCTGTGCACCTTCCGCGAGACCGCGCGCATCCTCGCCGGCTTCCCGGACGAACGCCCCGGCGCACTCGACGGAGCTCCGGGCGAGGCCACCCTGGCCGGGTTGCACGTCGCGGAAAACGGTGTGGCAGAAGATGATTCCGCCGGACAGGGGGCCTGAGATGACCACACTCACCCCCGTTCTCAGCGAGCACTGGGACCGCCCACAGTCCTGGACCATCGACAGCTACCGCGCCACCGGCGGCTACGAGGGCCTGCGCGCCGCCCTGCGGATGGCGCCCGACGACGTGATCCAGACGGTGAAGGACGCCGGTTTGCGCGGTCGCGGCGGCGCGGGCTTCCCGACCGGTATGAAGTGGTCGTTCATCCCGCAGGGTCCAGGCCCCGACGGCACGACGAAACCGCACTACCTCGTCGTCAACGCCGACGAATCCGAACCTGGCACCTGCAAAGACATTCCGCTGATGCTGGCCACCCCGCACACCCTGATCGAAGGTGTGGTGATCGCCGCCTACGCGATCCGCGCGGCCACCGCGTTCATCTATGTGCGCGGCGAAGTGGTGCCGGTGCTGCGCAGGCTGCAGGCCGCCGTCGCCGACGCCTACGAGGCGGGCTACCTCGGCCGCAACATCCTGGGCTCCGGGTTCGACCTGGAACTGATCGTGCACGCGGGTGCGGGCGCCTACATCTGCGGCGAGGAGACCGCGCTGCTCGATTCGCTCGAAGGCAGGCGCGGCCAGCCCAGGTTGCGGCCGCCGTTTCCCGCTGTCGCCGGGCTCTACGCATGCCCGACGGTCGTCAACAATGTGGAATCCATTGCCAGCGTCCCGGCGATCCTGCGCAAGGGCACCGAGTGGTTCCGGTCGATGGGCAGCGAGAAATCGCCCGGGTTCACGTTGTACTCGCTGTCAGGGCACGTCGCGCGACCCGGCCAGTACGAGGCGCCGCTGGGCATCACCCTGCGCGAACTGCTCGCCTACGCCGGTGGCGTCCGCGCGGGACACACGCTCAAGTTCTGGACGCCGGGTGGTTCGTCGACGCCGCTGTTCACCGCCTACCACCTCGATGTGGCTCTCGACTACGAAGGTGTCGCCGCCGCCGGATCCATGCTGGGCACCAAGGCCTTGCAGATCTTCGACGACACGACCTGTGTCGTGCGCGCGGTCCTGCGCTGGACGGAGTTCTACGCCCACGAATCCTGCGGCAAGTGCACACCGTGCCGCGAGGGCACCTACTGGCTCGTGCAACTGCTGCGCAGACTCGAAGCGGGCCAGGGCACCGAGGCCGACCTCGACAAACTCGCCGACATCGCCGACAACATCAACGGCAAGTCGTTCTGCGCGCTCGGTGACGGCGCGGCCAGCCCGATCTTCTCCTCGCTGAAGTACTTCCGCGACGAGTACGTCGAGCATCAGCGCCGCGGCGGGTGCCCGTTCGATCCGGCACGCGCCACGGTGTGGGCCTCAGGGGAAGGGAACCGATGACAGCGATCGCGCCAGGGAACAGCAGCGAGGTGGTTCCCGCCGACCTGGTGAGCGTCACCATCGACGACACCACCATCCAGGTGCCCGTCGGCACCCTGGTGATCCGCGCCGCCGAACTGATCGGCGTGCAGATCCCCCGCTTCTGCGACCATCCCCTGCTCGATCCGGTCGGTGCCTGCAGGCAGTGCATCGTCGAGGTGGAAGGACAGCGAAAGCCGGTCGCCTCCTGCACGATTCCGGTCACCGACGGGATGATCGTGCGCACCCAGCTCAGCTCACCGGTCGCCGAGAAGGCCCAGCGTGGGGTGATGGAGCTGCTGCTGATCAATCATCCGCTGGACTGCCCGGTCTGCGACAAGGGCGGGGAATGCCCGCTGCAGAACCAGGCGATGTCGACCGGCAGCGCCGACTCGCGGTTCGAAGGCGAAAAGCGCACCTACCCGAAACCGATCCCGCTGTCCTCGGCGGTGCTGCTCGACCGGGAACGGTGCGTGCTGTGCGCGCGGTGCACCCGGTTCTCCCAGCAGGTCGCAGGCGACCCGTTCATCGAGCTGATGGATCGCGGTGCGCTGCAACAGGTCGGCATCGCCCAGGCCGAACCGCTGGACTCCTATTTCTCCGGTAATACGGTGCAGATCTGTCCGGTGGGCGCGCTCACCGGCACCTCCTACCGATTCCGGGCGCGCCCGTTCGACCTGGTGTCCACCCCGAGTGTCTGCGAGCACTGCGCCTCCGGCTGTGCCCAGCGCACCGATCACCGGCGCGGAAAGGTCCTGCGCCGCTTGGCCGGTGACGACCCGCAGGTCAACGAGGAGTGGAACTGCGACAAGGGCCGCTGGGCCTTCACCTACGCCACCGAGCGCGACCGTCTCACCACGCCGCTGGTGCGCGGCTGGGACGGCGTGCTCGCACCGGCCTCCTGGCCAGAGGCACTCGCGGCCGCCGCGACCGGACTGCGGGCCGCGATCGGCAACGCGGGTGTGCTCGTCGGCGGCCGGGTCACCGAAGAAGAGGCCTACGCCTACAGCAAGTTCGCGCGCATGGTGCTCGCCACCAACGACATCGACTTCCGCAGCCGGATGCACTCCGAGGAAGAGGAACGATTCCTCGCGGCCCGCATCGCCGGACGCGGCGTCCAGGTCGACTACACGGCGCTCTCCACTGCCCCCGTCGTGCTGCTGGTGGGTTTCGAGCCGGAAGAGGAATCGCCCATCGTCTACCTGCGGCTGCGCAAGGCCGCCCGGACTAGCGGCACGCGCGTGGTGTCGCTGGCGCCGTTCGCTTCACGTGGGCTCGAACGCATGTCGGGTGCGCTCATCCAGACTCCGCCGTGCGGCGAAGCCGGTGTCCTCGACGCCATCGGTGCCGAAACATCAGCGGACGCAGCCGAACTGATGGCGCTGCTGCGCACGCCGGGAGCGGTCATCATGGCCGGCGAGCGACTCGCGGGCAGCCCCGGCGCGCTGTCGGCGGTGGTCCGGCTGGCCGACACCACCGGTGCCGGACTCGCGTGGGTGCCGCGTCGTGCGGGTGAGCGCGGTGCACTGGAAGCGGGCGTGCTGCCCGGGCTGCTGCCCGGCGGCAGGCCGGTTGTCGATCCCGCTGCACGTCAACAGGTTCGGCACCGTTGGCAGGCCGAGGAACTGCCCGTCACCCTCGGCCGCGACACCGCGGGCATCCTGGCGAGCGCCGCACAACTCGGCGCGCTGATCATCGGCGGCGTCGATCCGGTCGACCTGCCGGACCCGGCCGCGGCACTGGCCGCCATCGACGACGCCCGCTTCGTCGTCAGCCTGGAACTGCGCCACAGCGCTGTCACCGAACGCGCCGACGTCGTCTTCCCGGTCGCGTCCGTGATGGAGAAGTCCGGCACCTTCCGCACTTGGGAGGGCAGGCCACGCCCGTTCAGCGCCGCACCACTGGACACCACCCGCCGAGTCGCCGCACCGCTGTCGGACCTGCGGGTCCTGCACTCCCTCGCCGCCGAAATAGGGACGCCGATCAACCTGCCGGACCCGGCCTCCGCCCGCACCGAACTCGACGCCCTCGGCGCGTGGACCGGTGCGCCGATCTCCGCGCCGGAATCGACCAGCCAGACCCCACCCGTAACGGGTCCTGGCACCGCAGTACTTGTCGGCTGGCGGATGCTGCTCGACGCGGGCCGCATGCAGGACGGCGAACCCAACCTCGCCGGCATCGCCCGGCCGCCGGTGGTGCGACTGTCCGCCGCGACCGCCGCCGAGATCGAAGCCGCCGACGCCGATCACGTCATCGTCTACACCGACCGCGGCGAGATCACGCTGCCGCTGATGATCACGGACCTGCCCGACCGGGTGGTGTGGCTGCCGCTGCACTCGCCCGGGTCGACGGTCGCCGCCACCCTCGGCGTGACGCCCGGCGCCCTGGTGCGCCTGCGCCGCGCCGACGACAGGATGAAGGAACACCGTCATGAGTGATCCCGTGCTGCACCTCGCGGCCGATTCGGCACCTGTCTTCGGCACCGACCCGCTCTGGCTGGTGGTCCTCAAGGCACTCGGTGTGTTCGTGTACCTGATGCTGGTGCCGCTCATCGCGGTGTACGCCGAACGCAAAGTCGTCGCCAGGATGCAGATGCGCCTCGGCCCCAACCGGGTCGGGCCGAAGGGCATGTTCCAGTCCATCGCCGACGGCGTGAAGATGGCGCTCAAGGAAGACATCATCCCGGCGATCGTGGACAAACCGATCTTCGTGCTCGCCCCGATCATCTCGGTGATCCCGGCGTTCATGGCGTTCGCGGTCATCCCGTTCGGTCCCGAGGTGTCGATCCTGGGCCAGCGCACCCCGCTGCAACTGACCGACATGCCCGTCGGCGTCCTCTACATCCTCGCCATCACTTCCATCGGCGTGTACGGCATCGTGCTGGCCGGCTGGTCGTCGGGTTCGACCTACCCGCTGCTGGGCGGTCTACGATCCACCGCGCAGGTGATCTCCTACGAGATCGCGATGGCACTCACCTTCGCCACCGTGTTCCTGCTGTCCGGGACCATGGCGACCTCCGGGATCGTGACCGCCCAGGAAGGCACCTGGTACGTCTTCCTGCTGCTGCCCTCGTTCCTGATCTACTGCGTGGCGATGGTCGGCGAGACCAACCGGGCACCGTTCGACCTGCCCGAAGCCGAAGGCGAACTGGTCGGTGGCTTCCACACCGAGTACTCCTCGCTCAAGTTCGCGATGTTCATGCTCGCCGAATACGTCAACATGGCCACGGTGTCCGCGCTGGCGACCACCCTGTTCCTCGGCGGCTGGCGGGCGCCGTTCCCGATCAGCCTGTGGGAGGGCGCCAACTCCGGCTGGTGGCCGCTGCTGTGGTTCACCGCCAAGGTGTGGACGTTCCTGTTCGTGTTCGTCTGGCTGCGCGGCACCCTGCCCCGCCTGCGCTACGACCAGTTCATGAACCTCGGCTGGAAGCTGCTCATCCCGACCTCGCTGGTGTGGGTGATGATCGTGGCCACCGCGCGGGTCCTCGACATCGAGGGCATTCCCGGCCAGACCGCGATCCTGGTGACCGTCGGCATCCTCATCACCGCGGCGATGATCGCGATGTTCCTGCGCGCCGGCCGGGCCGAAGGCCTGCCACCGCTGCCGGAGGAACCCGCGAAATCCCCGGTGTTCCTCGGCTTCCCGGTCCCGCCGATGCCGCCGCGCCCGGCCGGCGAACAGCCCGAGATCGGCCTGTTCGAACCGCTCGCCGGTTTCGCGGTCACCGCGGCCACGATGTTCAAGAAGCCCAACACCGAGTCCTACCCCGAGCAGAAGGTGCCGACCGCGCCGCGCTATCACGGCCGTCACCAGCTCAACCGGTACGACGACGGCCTCGAGAAATGCATCGGCTGCGAACTGTGCGCGTGGGCCTGCCCCGCCGACGCCATCTTCGTCGAAGGCGCCGACAACACCGAGGACGAACGCTATTCCCCCGGTGAACGGTACGGCCGCGTCTACCAGATCAACTATCTGCGCTGCATCGGCTGCGGCCTGTGCATCGAAGCGTGTCCCACCCGGGCGCTCACGATGACCAACGAGTACGAGCTCACCGACGACAACCGCGCCGACCTGATCTACGAGAAGGACCGCCTCCTCGCCCCGCTGCGCGACGGCATGACCGCTCCGCCGCACGCGATGGCGCCCGGCACCGACGAAGCCGACTACTACCTGGGCCGGGTCAGCCCCACCCCGTCGGAAGAGGTGCTGCGATGACCACCGCACCCGTACTGGCCGCCGAGATCGCGTCCACCTCCACCGGTGAGGCGGTGCTGTTCTGGGTGCTCGCCCCGATCGCCGTGCTCGGTGCCCTCGGCATGGTGACCGCCGCCAAGGCCGTGCACTCGGCGATCTGCCTGGCCGCCACCATGATCGCGCTCGCCGTGTTCTACATCGCCCAGGGCGCACTGTTCCTCGGCGTCGTGCAGATCGTGGTCTACACCGGCGCGGTGATGATGCTGTTCCTGTTCGTGCTGATGCTCGTCGGCGTCGACTCGGCCGAATCACTGCGGGAAACGTTGCGCGGGCAGCGGATCGCCGCCGCGATCGTCGGTCTCGGATTCGGGCTGCTGCTCATCGGCGGCATCGGCGCGGCGCTGCGCGACAGCGCAACCAGCTACCCCGGACGTGGATTCGGCGGCCGCGACGTCATCGCCGAACTGGCCGAACTGATCTTCCTGCGCTACGTGTGGGCGTTCGAACTCACCGGCGCGCTGCTGATCACCGCGACCATCGGCGCGATGGTGCTCGCGCACCGTGACCATTTCACGCCGCGGCGCGGTCAGCGCGAGATGTCACGCGACCGGTTCCGCACCGCGGGCGAACGCGTCACCCCGCAACCCACCCCGGGCGTCTACGCCAGGCACAACGCCGTCGACAGCCCCGCTCAGCTCCCCGACGGCACCTTCGCCGAATTGTCGGTGAGCACGATCCTGCGTCACCGCCGCACCCGCGCCCACACCGAGGCCGCCGCGCTCTCGGTCGGTACGGGCAGCGACGTCACCCCGACGGCCGACGAGGAAGGCACCCGGTGAACCCCCAGAACTACCTGTTCCTGTCTGCGCTGCTGTTCACCATCGGCGCCGCGGGAGTGCTGTTGCGCCGCAACGCCATCGTGGTGTTCATGTGCATCGAGCTGATGCTCAACGCGGTGAACCTGGCGTTCGTCACTTTCGCCCGCCTGCACAGCAACCTCGACGGCCAGGTGATCGCGTTCTTCACCATGGTCGTCGCGGCCGCCGAAGTGGTCGTCGGCCTTGCCATCATCATGACGATCTTCCGTGCCCGCCGGTCGACCTCGGTCGACGACGCCAACCTGCTGAAGTTCTGACATGGGCACCGCAACGTTGTGGCTGCTGCCCGCCCTTCCGCTCGCGGGGGCCGTCGTGCTGCTCGTGCTCGGGCGCTTCGCCGACCGCTGGGGCGCCTACCTCGGCACCGCCGCCGCGCTGGCCTCCTTCGTGGTGGCCGCCGTCGCCTTCGTCGACATGCTGGGTCGCGCCGATGCCGAGCGAGCGATCCACCAGGAACTGTTCGAGTGGGTGCCCGTCGGTGACCTCCAGGTCGGGTTCGGGCTGCAACTCGATCAGCTCTCGATCTGCTTCGCCCTGCTCATCACCGGCGTCGGATCGCTGATCCACCTCTATTCGATCGGCTACATGAGCGACGATCCGGGCCAGCGCCGGTTCTTCGGCTACCTCAACCTGTTCCTGGCCGCCATGCTCGTGCTGGTCCTGGCCGACAACTACCTGGTGCTCTACCTCGGCTGGGAAGGTGTCGGTCTGGCGTCCTACCTGCTGATCGGGTTCTGGTACGAAAAGCCCTCGGCCGCAACGGCAGCCAAGAAGGCATTCGTGGTGAACCGGGTCGGTGACATGGGCCTGGCGATCGCCATGATGACGATGTTCGCGGTGTTCGGCTCGTTCGATTTCCGCACCGTCTTCGCGGCGACGCCCGGTGCGAGCGAGGGCACGCTCACCGCGATCGGGTTGCTGCTGTTGCTGGCCGCCTGCGGCAAGTCCGCGCAGGTCCCGCTGCAGTCCTGGCTCGGTGACGCCATGGAAGGCCCGACACCGGTCTCGGCGCTCATCCACGCGGCCACCATGGTCACCGCGGGTGTGTACCTCATCGCCCGCTCCAACCCGATCTACAACCTCGCGCCCGACGCGCGCACGGCGGTCATCGCCGTCGGCGCGGTGACGCTGCTGTTCGGTGCGATCGTCGGCTGCGCCAAGGACGACATCAAGAAGGCACTGGCAGCCTCGACGATGAGCCAGATCGGGTACATGATCCTGGCGGTCGGTCTCGGCCCGGCCGGCTACGCGTTCGCGATCATGCACCTGCTCACCCACGGCTTCTTCAAGGCGGGCCTGTTCCTCGGCGCCGGTTCGGTGATGCACGCGATGAACGACGAGACCGACATGCGGCGCTACGGCGGGCTGCGCACGCTGCTGCCGATCACCTACGTCACCTTCGGTCTGGGCTACCTGGCCATCATCGGGGTGCCGCCGTTCTCCGGGTTCTTCTCCAAGGACAAGATCATCGAGGTCGCGTTCGACTACGGTGGCGCGACCGGCATTCTGCTCGGCACGGTCACCCTCGTCGGCGCCGCGCTCACCGCGTTCTACATGACACGCGTCATGCTGATGACGTTCTTCGGCGAGCGCCGCTGGAAGCCTGACACCCACCCGCACGAAGCGCCCGCGGTGATGACCGGCCCGATGATCCTGCTCGCGTTCGGTTCCGTCTTCGCAGGCGGAATGTTCGTCTGGGGTTCCTCGCTGCAGCACTGGCTCGAACCGGTCGTCGGCTCGCATCACGCGGAACCCGTCGTGCCCGCGGGCGTGGTCACCGCGCTGGCGTTGACCGCCGTCGCCGTCGGTGTCGCGGTCGCCTACCGCAAGTACGCCGAGAGCCCGGTCCCGGAGATCGCTCCCGAGAAGGTCACGGTGTTCACGACGGCCGCGCGCAAGGATCTCTACGGCGACGCGGTCAACGAGGCGGCGTTCGAGCGTCCCGGTCGCCATCTCACCCGCGCGCTGGTGTTCCTCGACGCGCGCGGTGTCGACGGCATCGTCAACGGCACAGCCGCCGGGATCGGCGGACTGTCCGCGCGAATCCGGCGGATACAGACCGGTTTCGTGCGTTCCTACGCCCTGTCCATGTTCACCGGCGCGGCCCTGGTGGCCGCTGCCCTGCTGGCGGTGAGGTTCTGGTGAACTCGTTTCCCTGGCTGACGACACTCTGGCTCGCCCCCGCGATCGGCGCCGCGGTGGTGCTCGCCGTGCCCGCCGCGCACCGGAATGTGGCCCGCGCACTGGCTTTCGCGGTGTCGATCGGTGTGCTCGCGGTCGCCGTCACGGTGACGGTCCGGTTCCAGCCCGGCGGCGACCAGTACCAGTTCGTCGAATCGCACGAATGGATTCCGGCGTTCGGCGTCGGCTACACCCTCGGCCTCGACGGCATCGCCACCGTCCTCGTGCTGCTGACAGCGGTGCTGATGCCGTTGCTGATCCTGGCAGGCTGGCACGACGACACCGCGGCAGGCGGCGGGCGCAGGTCTGCCCACATCTACATGGCACTGATGCTGCTGGTCGAGTCGATGGTGCTGATCTCCTTCCTCGCCCTCGACATCCTGCTGTTCTACATCTTCTTCGAGGCGATGCTCATCCCGATGTACTTCCTCATCGGCGGCTTCGGAGCACGCACCAGCGATGCCGCCATCCGCGCGCAACGCTCGCGAGCCGCGGTGAAGTTCCTGCTGTACAACCTGTTCGGCGGACTGATCATGCTCGCCGCGGTCGTCGGGCTGTATGTGCTGACCGCGCAGGCAGGGCTCGGCGACGGCTCGGCGGGCACCTTCGATCTGCGGACCGTGGTCGCCGCGGCCAACAACGGTCAACTCGGTGGCAGCACCGCGGTGGTGAACGCGCTGTTCCTCGGGTTCATGTTCGCGTTCGCGGTGAAGGCACCGCTGTGGCCGCTGCACACCTGGCTGCCTGATGCCGCCGTCTCGGCCACCCCGTCGAGCGCGGTGCTGATGATGGCCGTGGTCGACAAGGTCGGCACGTTCGGCATGCTCCGGTATTGCCTGCTGCTGTTCCCGCTCGCCTCGGACACGTTCGCGCCGTTGGTGATCACCCTCGCGGTGATCGGCATCGTCTACGGCGCGCTGCTCGCGATCGGGCAGACCGATGTGATGCGCCTGATCGCCTACACCTCGATCTCGCATTTCGGGTTCATCATCCTCGGTATCTTCGCGATGACGACCCAGGCGCAGTCCGGGGCGGCGCTCTACATGGTCAACCACGGACTGTCCACGGCCGCGCTGTTCCTCATCGCCGGATTCCTCGTGTCGCGGCGCGGTACCAGGATGATCGCCGAGTTCGGCGGTGTGCAGAAGGTCGCGCCGGTGCTGGCGGGCACCTTCTTGATCGCCGGCCTTGCCACCCTGTCGCTGCCGGGTCTCGCACCGTTCGTCAGCGAATTCCTGGTCCTCATCGGAACCTTCGCCAAGTACAAGGTGGCGGCGGTCGTCGCGACCGGTGCGCTGGTGCTGGCCGCGATCTACGTGCTGTGGATGTACCAGCGGATGATGACGGGTCCGGTGAAGCAGGGCAACGAGCACCTGCGTGACCTGGTGCCACGCGAACTCGCCGTCGTGGTGCCGCTGCTTGTCGCCCTGCTGGCGCTCGGCTTCTATCCCAAACCGGTCCTGGACCTGGTGGATCCCGCGGTGGGACACACCCTCTCGACGATCGGCAAGCACGATCCCGCTCCGACGGTCCCCGCTCCCGAAGCAGGTGCGGCCGCCCCGCCCGCAGGCGGACACAAATGAGGACGGACTCCGTGACCATCAACGAGCTCGCGGCCACCCTGCCCGCGCCGAGCATCGAATACCACCTGCTCGCACCGATGCTGATCGTGTTCGCGGTCGGCGTGGTCGGTGTGCTGGTCGAGGCGTTCGTGCCACGGCCTTCCCGCTATCTCACGCACGTGGTTCTCGGATTGGCCGGTGTGCTCGGCGCATTGGTTGCCGTCATCCTGCTCGCGGGAACCGAGGGCACCGCCGTGGTGGGTGCCGTCGCGGTCGACGGCGTGACCCTGTTCCTGCAGGGCACGATCCTGGTGGTCGCGCTGCTCGGCCTGCTGTTGATCGCCGAGCGGGCCGCGGTGCCGCGGGCCCGCAGCGGGCCGGGCACCTGGAGCCGGGCAGCTGCCGTCCTCGAACGAGGTGTCGACGCGTTCACCCCGCAGGCATCGGCGGTGCCCGGCAGCGCGCACGAGCTGGCAGCTGTGCGGGCCGGAGTGTCCACCACCGAGGTGTTCCCGCTGACCATGCTCGCGCTCGGCGGCCTGCTGTTGTTCCCCGCCTCGAACGATCTGCTGACGATGTTCGTCGCGCTCGAAGTGCTGTCGCTGCCGCTGTATCTGCTGTGCGGGCTGGCCCGGCGCAGGCGGTTGCTGTCGCAGGAAGCGGCGCTCAAGTACTTCCTGCTCGGCGCGTTCTCGTCCGCGTTCTTCCTCTACGGCGTCGCCCTGCTGTACGGGCAGACCGGCACCGTCTCGCTGCCCGGCATCGGTGCGGCACTGGACACCCAGCCCGAGAACACGACGCTGGCGCTGCTCGGTATCGCGATGCTCGCTGTGGGGTTGCTGTTCAAGATCGGCGCGGTCCCGTTCCAGGCCTGGGTGCCCGACGTCTATCAAGGTGCGCCGACGCCGATCACCGCGTTCATGGCCGCCGCCACTAAAATTGCCGCGGTCGGTGCGACCCTGCGGGTGCTGATGGTGGCGGCCGAGGCGCTGCGCGACGATTGGCGGCCGGTGCTCGCGGCGGTGGCGGTGGCGACGATGGCCGTCGGCGCGGTCATGGCGATCACGCAGACCGATGTGAAGCGGATGCTCGCGTATTCCTCGATCGCGCACGCGGGCTTCTTGCTCGTCGGCCTCGTCGCCGCCGACAGCGCGGGTGTCGCGGCGATCCTGTTCTACCTGCTGGCCTACGGTCTCGGCACGGTCGGCGCCTTCGCGGTCGTGACCCTGGTGCGCGACTCCTCCGGTGACGAAGCGACCGCGCTGTCGCAGTGGGCGGGTATGGGCCGCCGGTCCCCCTGGTTGGCTTCGGTTTTCGCGCTGCTGCTGCTCTCGTTCGCCGGCTTGCCGCTGACGAGCGGTTTCGTCAGCAAGTTCGCGGTGTTCGCGGCGGCCTCGGGGGCGGGCTACACCTCGCTGGTCATCGTCGGCGTGGTGTGCAGCGCGATCGCGGCGTTCTTCTATATCCGGGTGATCGTCCTGATGTTCTTCACCGATCCCCCCGCCGACGCCCCCACCGTGACCGCACCGTTCGCGACGACCCTGGTGGTCGCGTTCAGCGCGGGCGCCACGCTGCTGTTGGGTGTCTTCCCGCAGCCGCTGCTCGACCTGGCCGAAGAGTCCGCCACGCTCATCCGCTGACCATGCCCTCCGACGATCCGCTCCGCGGCCGACCCTCGACCAGCCACGAACGGCAGTCGGGGCGGCCGTGGGATGCGTCCTATCGCGACGGCCCCGCACCGTGGGACATCGGCGGTCCGCAACCGGCTGTGGTGCGGCTGGCCGAGGCGGGCGGATTCTCCGGCGAGGTACTCATACCTTCGACGAGACCGAACGACACGACTACGCGGCGAGCCTGGCCTCGGTTCTCGACCACGGCGGGACCCTCTACGTTCTCTGCTTCAGCGACACCGGCACCGACCCCGGACCCCATCCCGTCAGCAGGGAGTCACTGTCGGCGCCCTTCGATGCCGACGAAGACTGGCGCGTCGACTCCATCGAATCGGACAGCCTCCGAACACGATTCAGCGATGCCACGCCCGCCTGGCTCGCGACCGTCCGTCGCTGGTAGGGGCCGGAGCCGGGCTGTTCGGCTCTGTGTTGTGCGTCAAGATCTCGGCAGTGCCGGTTCTGGCGCACTGGAACGGCGGTGGTGGTTGCGGGCTTTGGCGCGGTTGCCGCAGAGGTCCATAGAGCACCAGGTGCGACGGCGGTTACGGGAGTGGTCGTAGTACGCCCAGCGGCAGCTCGGTTCCCTGCAAGCTTTGAGCCGTTGCCAAGTGCTGGTGGCAACCGCCTCGGCGACGGCGATGAGCAGCCGGGTCAATGCGGCATCGATCGGGTCGCCGGTGGCAGGGATCAGCTGCGGGGGCCGCGCGGTGACGTCGAGTGTCATCGGCAGGGCGGGTGCGAGCCGGGCGAAAATGGTGCCGGCGGTGGGGTTCAGACCGTCGGGGCGCGGACTGTCGACCGGCTCGGCGTTGTTGCCGGCGATCAGCGCGCGAAGTCCCTCTCGGATCTGTTCGGCTCGGTCCCGGTGCTGCGGTGTGGCGTTCGCTGGTGCGGTGACCAGATTCCGCTCCTGTAGCCAGGCGACGAGCTGCTCAGGGGAGGCGATGTCGTCGCGGTCGGCGCGGCGGGTGTTGATGAACTCTTCGATCCAGCGCAACTGGCCGGGCGCCGTTCCGGCTTGGTCGTTGTCTGGGCGCGGTTCCACCATGACGCCATCATAACCACCTATTGACGTTGGATGGGTATGTAACTACCGTATTCTTTACGTCAGTTAGATCATGGGGGTGCGGCGATTCGACGAGGACGGATGGGTCGTGCTCGCCGACACCGACGGCAACCAGTTCTGGGTAGTAGCTCAGTAGAAAGAGGAAGTAGGCGACCATCATGGCTTCAGTGACCAAAGAGATTGCGATCGCGGCGGATTCGGACGCGGCGTGGCAGATCCTCGCCGACTTCGCCGACGGGCCGGTAAGGATGGCTCCCGGGTTCGTCCTCGACAGCACAATGGACGGACCCGACGTGCGGGTGGTGACATTCGCCGGCGGAACGGCGCTGCGGGAGCGACTGATTACCCTCGACCACCCCGGCAAGCGGTTGGTCTTCTCCGTCGTGGGTGACACCACGCGACCGGTACACGACAACGCGACGATTCAGGTTTCCGCGCGCGACAACGGGCACTGCACCGTCACATGGACACACGACGTGCTACCTGCCGAACTGGCCACCGAGTGGGGCCCCGCTATGGCACACGTGCTGGAACTGTTCAAGAAGACCCTGGAGTAGAGCTCGCACACCGAATCCGGCCTGACCTCGGCGTCGGCGTCATGGCCGTTCTGTCGGCAGCTCCCCGTACAACTGCCGCGCACGGGTGGTCAGCAGCGGCAGTACGATGGTGCGCCACGTCGGCAGGTGCACTGTTTCCGACCGGCCACCGGCCACGAACTCGCGTTCGGCAGCGTCATCGTCGATGTCGACACCCACCAGGAGGGCGAACTCCTCCCGCAGCAACGCCGCGAACTCCGTCGCGGTCTCCGGTGCGGGCACGGCACAGATCCTGTCGCGCAACACATCCCACGCCACCGGATCGCCGGGCGCACCCCACTGCCGCAGTCGCCGATCGAAGAGTCGAGCTATCTCGGAAGTATCTGGCACCCGCCGAATCCTACCGAGGGGCGAGAGTATGTCATCGGCGCTGGGCGACGCCGATGCTGCCGATGATCAGGTCGGTGAGGGCGGCGACCGCCTCGTCTGCGGTTGTCGCGCCTCGGTTCAGCTCGGTGCCCAGGGTTTCGGCGGCGCCGAGGACCGCGACGCAGCGCAGTCGGAGCGCGGCGGCGTCCAGGCCCGAGTAGGGCAGCAGGGCGGTGGCCATCCAGTCGCGGTAGCTGTCGAGCATGTCGTGCTGGATCGCCTGGACGTCCGGGTTGCCTTTCAGGGCGGCGGAGATCGCGTCGAACTCGGGCATGTCGGTGGCGCAGGCGAAGTAGGCGGCGCTCATCACCCGCGCGATCTCCTCGACGGTGGGTTCGGCGTCCCGCACGGCGTGCTCCGCGGCGAGGCGGTGTCGTTCGTCGAGCCTGCGGTAGAGGGCCAGCAGCAGTTCGGGGCGGGTGCCGAAGTGGTCGTAGACGATCGGCCTGCTCACGCCGGCGGCTTCGGCGAGGGTGACGAGGGTCAGCCCGTCGGTGCCGTGCTCGCGCACCGTCGTCAGCGCGGTGTCGAGCAGTTGTTCGCGCCGGGCCGCCTTGGACAACCGAGGTGATCGTGCGGGCATCGTCCTCCCTTGCGTCATGCCACCAGTTTAGCTACAAAGAGTAGGTTACAAAATGTAGCTTAGTGGCTGGGAGAGGAAATCACCATGGCGCATTCACCCTCCGTCCTGATGCTGGGCGGTTCCGGACAAGCCGGTTCCGACACAGCGGCCCTGCTGCGTCGCTGGCACCCGACGCTGCCGCTCACGATCGCAGGCCGCGATCTGGACCGCGCGCAGCGGGTCGCCGACTCACTCGGCACCGCGAACGCCGTGACTGTCGATCTGCGGCGGCGCGATCTCGGTCTGCCTGCCGAGGCGGCTTACTCGGCAGTGGTCGCAACGCTGTGGGACGACCGGCTCAACGGACTGGGCTATGCCCAGGACCACGGGTTGCCGTACCTCAGCATCTCGAGTGGACTGTTCGATATCGGACCGGAAGTCGTCACGGGCGCCCAACGGGCAAGCACCGCACCGATTCTGGTGGCGAGCCACTTCCTCGCCGGCCTCGCGGTGCTCGCGGCACTGCACGAGGCGCGGGAGTTCGACCGGATCGACAGCGTCCGGCTCGCCGCCGTGCTCGATGAGACCGACACGGGAGGGCCCGCCGGTGTCGCCGATCTCGAACGCTGGTACGCCGTCACCTCGGCGGGCCTGGTGCGCCGCGACGGGATCTTCACCTGGCTCGCTGCCGAGGATGCCCAGGTGGAGGTGCGCACTGTCGACGGCACCAGTCTGACGGGACAGAGCATCCCGATCCTCGACGTGCCGAGCCTGGCGATGGCGACCGGGGCGCCCGATGTCCGGGTCGACCTGGCGGTCGGGGAATCCCCGAGCAGGCGCAGGGGAGAACCCGCCTCGATCGAAATCGGCATCGACCTGCACGGAATCGACGCGGCGGGAGCGCCGCAGCGCAGGAGCCGCTACCTCGTCCATCCGGCCGGGCAGCGGCCGTTGACCGCGCTCGGAGTCGCTCTCGGTGTCGAACGACTGCTCGGACTGCGCGGTGACGAGGTCGGCCCCGGTACCTACACGCCGGAGGCGTTGATCGATCCCGGCTATGCCGCGCAGCGGATGGCCGAGGTGGGAGCCGTCCTCGTCGATGCAGGCTGAGCGGGAGAACCGCCTGGGTCATGACCCGAGCATGCCGGGGCCGGCGGGGGTCAGGTGGGTGAGTTTCGCGGGGTTGGTGACCGAGTAGACGCCGACCACGGTGTCGTCGGCGGCGACGTCGAGGACGACGACAGCCAATGGCGCGTCGCCGTCGAAGACGACCGCGCACGGGTCGCCACTGACGGTCCGCCACCCGACCCGGTAGCCGTCGAGGCCCCCGGCGGCGACGGCAAGAAACACCTGCGCCACCGGCATTCGCCCGTGCACCGGGCGCAGGCTGGTCGCGGGTCCGGTGCCGCCGCCGTCGGTCCACAGGGTGACGTCAGGGGACAGTACGGCCAGCAGTTCCTCGAGGTCACCACCCATCGCGGCGGCGACGAACCGTTCGGTCACCGCGCGGCAGACCCGGGGGTCCGCCTGGGTGCGTGGCCTGCGGGCCTGCACGTGCGCGCGGGCGCGGTGGGCGAGCTGGCGGACCGCCGCGGGCGAGCGGTCGACGATGGCGGCGATCTCGGTGTGCGGGTAGGCGAAGACCTCGTTGAGGACGAACACGGCGCGTTCGAGCGGGGTCAGTGATTCCAGGACCACCAGCATCGCCATCGAGAACGACTCGGTCCGCACGACCGCGGCGGCTCCGTCGTCCTCGGGTGCGTCGTCGACGAGTGGTTCGGGAAGCCATTGGCCCACATAGTCTTCGCGTCGACGGCTGACGGCGGCGCGCCGGGCCAGCGCCTGGTTCACCGCGATCCGGGTCAGGTAGGCGCGGGGGTTGTCGATGCGGTTTCCGCGCGCTCGCGCCGCCCATGCCAGCCACACCTCCTGCAGGACGTCCTCGGTGTCGGCGACGGTGCCGAGCATGTTGTAGACCACCGAGAACAGCAGTTCGCGGTGGTTCACGAAAACGTCGGTCGAGTCGGCGGTGTCATCGCTGTGTTCGGCCACGGTGTCCTCCTTCGGAGCGGAAAGGTGTCGCTACAGAGAGGTGCGCGGCCGCCTGATATGTGACAGGGGTGCCCGTGCGTGTGATCCATCCCACGCGCACGCTGTTCGCCTGTCACAGTCGACGATCCGGTTCCACTCCTTGTTGGCGAATCTGCTTCTCCCACCTGGAGGTTGCCATGCGCACCCGTATCCGTGACGTCCGTGTCTTCGACGGCGAACACATCCTCGACCGCACCTCGGTCCTCGTCGACGGCGATCGAATCGTCGCCGAGGACGACGGCCCCGCCGACGTGATCGTCGACGGCACCGGCCGCACCCTGCTGCCCGGCTTGATCGACGCCCACACCCACACCTTCGACACCGGCGACCTTGCCCGCGCCCTCACCTACGGCGTCACCACCGAACTCGACATGTTCTGTCTCCCGGCGCGGTTGGCCGAGCAGCGGGCTGCGGCGGACCGGCGCGACGATCTCGCCGACTTCCGGAGCGCGGGCACCCTGGCGACCGCGCCGGGTGGTCATCCGAGTCAGCTGCTGGCGGTGCCGGGGGTCGCCGAACTCGATGTCGCCCTGTTCGACACCATCACGGATCCGGCCGAGGCGGGTGAGTTCGTGCGGGCCAGACTCGCCGAAGGGGCCGACTATCTGAAGATCGTCATCGACGACGGCGCCGTCCACGGGCTCGAGCTGCCGCCGTTGTCCGCGGCTACGGCGAGCGCACTGGTCACCGAAGCGCACGCGGCGGGTTTGCCGGTGATTGCACATGCCGTCACCGAGGCCGAGGTACAGATCGCGCTGACCGCGGGAGTCGACGGTCTCGCACACGTGTGGACCGACTTCTCTTCGCGCACCGCAGATCTGATCGCACAGATCCTGGACCGTGACATCTTCGTGGTGAGCACCCTTGCCTACTTCGAGGCGATCACCCAGGGCCGCGAGAACGTCGCCGACTGCGCTGTGCCGGGGTCCTTCGACGACGCGATGCGTGTCGCAGGCGCCCTGCACGGCGCTGGAGTGGCACTGCTGGCAGGCACCGACGCCACGCCGTTCGTCCCCGCTCACGGCACCGGGCTGCATCGCGAACTGGTGCTGTTGACCGAGGCCGGACTGACCCCACCGGAGGTGCTCGCCGCCGCGACCAGCAGACCCGCCTGCCGTTTCGGGCTGACCGATCGCGGCCGGATAGCTCCCGGCCTGCGCGCCGATCTGCTGCTCGTCGACGGAGATCCGACCATCGACATCACCGCCACCCTCGCGATCACCGAGGTGTGGCGGCGCGGCGTGCGGCAGGCCCGATGACCGCGGCCGAGACCGCCTACACCTGGCCGGTGGCGCTGTTCCGGACCACAGCGACCGTCGCGGCGGTGCTCGTCTTCGCCCAGGCAGCCCTGGCCGGTGGTTTCCTCGCCGGACATTTCGAGGCATTGGCACTGCACAGCCGCAACGGCGGCCTGGTCGCGATGGTGTTGTTGCTCCAGCTGATCTCGGCGGTGTTGTTGTGGCGATGGGGCGGTGGTCCGGCATGGCCGGCGCGCACCGCGGTGGTCCAGGCGCTGATCGGTGCGGCGCTCATCCCGCTCGGTGAGCAGCGAGTACTCGCGGTGCACATTCCGCTGGCGGTCGGGTTGGCGATCGGAACGGCGTTGCTGGTGAGCTGGGCGTGGCGGTGGCAGCGGTGAGTGGCATGAGCAGGCGGGGATTGCTGCGCGCGGGAGCCGGTGTCGGTGCGGCCGCGGCGCTCGGTGCGGCCGGTTGGGTGGGCGTCCCACGGATCACGGCACCTGGTCAGCCGGGTGTGCTGCTACCCAGCGCCACACCGGTGCCGCGTCCGTTCCACACGGAGTTGCCGATCCCGGCGGTGCTGCGGCCTGTGCGCGCCGACGCGACCACCGACTATTACGACATCGTCCAGCAGAGCGCCCATCTCGATATCCTGCCCGGACTGCGGACCGAGGCGTGGACCTATCACGGCACCTTCCCCGGCCCGACCATCCGGGCACGGTCGGGCCGTGCCACCGCCGTGCGCCACCGCAACGAACTCCCCCATCCGACGGTGGTGCACCTGCACGGCGGACACACACCGGCCGACAGCGACGGCTATCCGATGGATGTGGTGCTGCCGGTCGGTGCGACCGGCACCCCTGCCCGAAGCCACGGGCACGGGCTCATCACCGCCACCGGCTCGGTCGCACACGGTGAACGCACCTACCTGTATCCGAACAGACAGCGCGCGGCCTCGCTCTGGTACCACGACCACCGGCATGGGTTCACCGGTCCGGCCGTCTGGCGTGGCCTCGCCGGGTTCCACCTGATCGGTGACGATGTCGAGGACGCCTTGCCGCTGCCGCGCGGTGACCGCGACATTCCCTTGTGCATCAGCGACCGGTCCTTCGCCGCTGACGGATCGTTCGCCTATCCGCTCCTCGACCCGTCCCTGCACACCCCCGGCGTCACCGACCGGTACATGAACGGAGTGCTGGGCGACGTGATCCTCGTCAACGGTGCACCGTGGCCGCGGCTGCGGGTCGCGCCGGTGCGCTACCGGTTCCGGCTCCTCAACGCCTCCAATGCGCGCCGGTACCGGCTCGCGCTCGAACCCGCTGTTCCCGGCGGTGGATTCGTGCAGATCGGCAGCGACGGCGGCCTGCTCGACCACCCGATCCGGCACCGGCACCTCGACATCTCTCCCGCCGAACGGTTCGACGTCGTCATCGATTTCGCCGCCTACCCGCCCGGCACCGAGGTCCGGCTCCGCAACACCCTCGGCACCGGTTCGGCGGCCGATGTCCTGCGCTTCGACGTCAGCGGACCACCTGTCCAGGATGACACCGCCGTCCCGGACCGGCTCACCGACCTCGAGCGCTTGGACCCGGCTACCGCCGTCGCCGAACGCACCTTCCTGTTCCAGCTGCGCCCCGACGGCTGGACTGTCAACGGCGCTCCCTACGAACCGGGCCGGGCGCTGGCGGACCCGCGCCGCGGCACCGTCGAGATCTGGCGGTTCATCACCGATTTCCACCATCCGGTGCATGTGCATCTGGACCCGTTCCAGGTGATCGCCCGCAACAACCGGGCACCAGGGCCGTTCGACGCGGGCTGGAAGGACACTGTCGACGTCCGGCCCGCCGAGATGGTGACGGTCGCGGTCCGCTTCACCGATTACGCGGGCCCGTTCATGCTGCACTGCCACAATCTCGAACACGAGGACATGGCGATGATGGCCGACTTCCAGGTGCGGTGAGAGCGGTCAGCGCAACGGCCGGAAGAATTCCCGCACATCGCCGACGAACACATCGGGCGCCTCCATCGCCGCGAAATGCCCGCCGCGGTCGAATTCGCTCCAGCGCACCAGGTTGTTCTGTTTCTCGGCGATACCGCGAATTGTGCTGTCACCGGGGAAGACCGCGATGCCGGTTGGCACGCCGGAGCTGGGCAGGTCGGCGCCCCACTGCTGGGATTCTTTGTACAGGCGCATCGAGGAACCTGCCGTGCCGGTGAACCAGAGGATCGCGACCTCGGCGAGCAGCGCGTCGCGATCGAGCGAGTCCTCGGGCAGGGCGGCGGCGGGATCCTTGTAGGTGTTGACGACGTCGACGACCCAGCCGAGCAGTCCCGCGGGTGAGTCGGTCACCGCGTGGGCCAGGGTCTGCGGGCGGGTGCTGTGCACGCTCGCATAGGCGGAGGTCTCGTTGCCGCTCCAATCCTGGAGTGCGGCAAGCTTTTCCTGATCCTGTGCGGAGTAGCCCGCGCCGTCGTCGTCCCAGGCGGGAATGGTGATCGCGGCATTGAGATGGACCCCGGCGACATGGTCGGTGTCGATGCGGCCCAGGTGCGGGGCGATGAACGACCCGGCATCGCTGCCCTGCGCCCCGTAGTGGGAGTAGCCGAGTCTGCTCATGAGCTGCGCGATCAGGACCGCTGATCGTTCGGTGGCGGCCTGCCCCTGCTGTCGGGTGGGACCGGAGAAGCCGAAACCGGGCAGGGTCGGGATCACCACGTCGAAGGCGTCGCGTGGGTCTGCGCCGTGGGCGCGGGGGTCGGTCAGCGGCCCGATCGTCGCGGCGAAATCGGTGAACGGCCACCCGTGCACGAGGACCAGCGGCAGCGCGCCGGATTCGGGTGAGCGGACATGGGTGAAATGGAGGCGCTGCCCGTCGATGTCGGTGACGAACTGGGGCCGGGCATTGCGCGCGGCTTCGGCGGCGCGCCAGTCGAAACCGGTGCGCCAGTAGTCGGCGAGACCACGCAGGTAGGCGGTGGGCAGGCCGTAGGTCCAGCCGGTCTCGGGCAGGTCCTCGGCCCAGCGGGTGCGGGCGAGGCGGTCGTGCAGATCGTCGAGGTCGGATTGCGGAATATCGATCCGGAAGGGGTGGATGTCGCTCATGCCGACCACGCTACGAACCGCTTAGGCCGGAATCGGACCTAAGCTGCGGGCATTCTGGAGGCATGTCCGAAACGTCGGCCCGATTGCTTCGCCTGTTGTCGCTGTTGCAGACCCACCGCGCGTGGTCCGGCGCCGAGCTCGCCACCAAGCTCGACGTCACGGCACGCACGGTGCGCCGGGATATCGAACGGCTGCGTGGGCTCGGCTATCCGGTGCAGGCCTTGCAGGGAACGGCGGGCTATCGGCTGGGCGCCGGTGCGTCGATGCCGCCGCTGCTGCTCGACGACGAGGAGGCGGTGGCCGTCGCGGTCGGTCTGCGGACCACCTCGGGTGGCACCGTCACCGGCATCGAGGACGCCTCGCTGCGGGCGCTGGCCAAGCTGGAACAGGTGCTGCCGTCGCGGCTGCGTCACCGGTTGAGCACCCTGCAGCAGTCGATGGTGCGCGTCGCCGCCGAGGCACCGCGTGTGCCGTCGGAGAGGCTGCTGGCGATCGCGGACGCGTGCCGGCGGCAGGAACGCCTGCGGTTCGACTACACCGATCACACGGGCCGTATCTCCGTGCGCGACACCGAACCCGACTCGCTGGTCAATGTCAGCAGGCACTGGTATCTGGTCGCCTGGGACGTCGACCGGGCGGACTGGCGATCGTTCCGCGTCGACCGGCTGCGTCCGCGGATCCCGACCGGCCCGCGCTTCACCCCGCGCCCACTGCCCGGCGGTGACGCGGCCACGTATCTGTCGCGCAGGCTCTCGAGCGCGTCGTGGCCGTGGCGCACCGTCGTCACCTTGCACCGGCCTGCCACCGAGATAGCCGAACGTCTGTGGCCCGGTACCGGTGTTCTCGAACCGGTCGACGACAAGTCCTGTCTGCTGCATCTCGGCGCGGACTCCCCTGCCTCGCTGGCCTGGATGATCACCGCGCTGGACACCGATTTCACCGTCACCGGCCCACCCGAACTCGTCACGGCACTGCGCAGTTTGAGTGACCGCTGCCGTGCCGCGATCGATGCACCGGATGCCGACTAGCACCGACTGCCCGCCGACGACGCCCTGCCCCAGCACCTCTCACGGCTCGTCGAGGACTTCCTGCAGGCGGGCGGCGAACGCGGCCGGCCCACCGACGAATCCGGTGTGATCACCGGGGAACAACACCGGCTCGATCCCCAATGCCGCCGCCAGCTCTCGCGACGTGCGGTCACAGAACTGCCCGGTCGAGTCTGCGCCGATGCCGACGATCACGCGGGTGGGCGCGGAGCGCAGCAGTGCCAGGTCGGGCACCCAGCTGGTGGTGGCACGCAGTTCATGGTCGAACCAGTGGCGTTCGCTGTCGACCTGTCGTGGGTCGCGGTCACCGCCGAACATTCGCTGCACCTGCGCGTCCGGGATCGCGAAACCGGTCTGGGCGAAGAATTTCCGCCACGCGCCGAGCACGTCGCCGGAGTCGTAGGTGGCGATGATGCCCTCGGTGACGGCGCGCTGGTCCGCCGCGTCGGACAGCAGCTCACGCAGCGGCGGTTCGTGGGCGACGACGGTGGTGACCAGGTCGGGACTGGTCTGGGCGAGCGCCAGCGCGCTGACGGCGCCACCGCTGGAACCGAACACCACCGCCGGACCGGCGTCGAGGTGGGTGATCAGCCGGGCGAGGTCGTCGGCGCGGGCGAGCACCGTCGAATCCTGCTGCGGGTCGTCGAGGGGGCTGGCGAAATGTCCACGTGGGTCGGTGGTCAGCACGGTGTTGGTGGTGGCGAGTTGTTCGGCCAGCGGCGCGAACGCGGCGGCGTTCATCGGCGCACCGACGAGCACGAACAGCGGTCCCGTCCCGCGGACCTCGTAGTACAGGCGGGCATCGGGCACCACGAGGGTGCCGGTAATGATGGCGGAGCTGGCGGTCATCAGACTCTCCCGGATCTCGGCTACAGGTAGCACTCATTGAGACGGTGGCCGATCCGGGAACTCATCGCTCGCCCGCGAAAACATTTTCGCGACAGCCGACTCCGCAGGTCAGGATGATTTCGCCGGGGCAAGTCGGGCGAGGACGAGCACCAGAAGACCGCACGCCGCCACCACAGACCACCCGACCCGCGCGCCGTCGATCGGATCTGGCGCGGCGATCAGCCCGCCCGCCACCGCGATACCGACCGCCGCGCCCACCTGCCGAGCGGTGGAGGTGATGCCGCCCGCGACTCCGGCCCGGTCGGCGGGCAGTCCGCTCACCGCGGTGTTGGTGATGGGCGCGTTGGCGAATCCGAATCCGATGCCGACGAGACCGAGGGCGACCAGGAGTACCGCCGTGTCCGTCCCTGCCGCGGCGGTCAACAGCCCACTGGCGGTGAGGAATCCGCCCGCCAGCAGCAGTGGCGGCCGGGCACCGACGCGCCCGACGAGCACTCCCGACAGCGGTGCGCACACCGTCGCGGCCACCGCCAACGGCAGCGTGATCGCGCCCGCCGCGACCGCGCTCATGCCCCGCTCGAGCTGCAGATGCCAGGTGCTCAACAGCAAGGTCGTCGTCAGCGCGACGAACACGACGACCGCGCCGGCCACCGCGGCGGTGAACGGCGGCCGCCGGAACAGCCGCAGATCCATCAACGGTTCGGCCGCCCTGCCCTCGACCCACACGAATCCGCCTGCCGCCACACCGATGCCGAGGTAGCCCAGCATCGCCGCGGTCGACGTCCAGCCGATCCGCGGGCCTTCGATGAGCACCGTGATCACCGCGCCGACGACCACGACCAGCAGCACCTGCCCCGCACCGTCGATCCGCCGCGGACGCTGCCCCCGGGATTCGGGCACCACCACCATCGTCAGCGCGAGGGCGACGACCACGACCGGCACCGCGATCCAGAACACCGATCGCCAGCCGAACCAGTCCACCAGCGCGCCACCGAGCGTCGGCCCGACCGCCATACTCAGCCCGAACACCGCTGCCCACACCCCGATCGCCCTGGCGCGCTGCCGCGGATCGGTGATCGTGGCCACCACGATCGCCAGCGCCACCGGGCTCAGCATCGAGCCACCGATGCCCTGGGCGATCCTGGCCGCGATCAGCACCTCGACCGTCGGGGCGATCGCGCACGCCGCCGACGCGACACCGAAGACGACCAGCCCGAGCCGGAATACGCGGCGCCTGCCGAACCGGTCGGCGAGCGCGCCGGAGGTGATGAGGAAGCTCGCCAGCGCCAGGGTGTAGGCGTCGACGATCCATTCCAGCCCCTGGGTGCCGACGCGCACGCCGTCGGCGATCGCGGGCAGGGCGACGGTGACGATGGTCGCGTCGAGCCCGACGACGAACAGGCTCAGCGAGCACACGGCCAGCACCGTCCAGGGGTGAACGGCGCCGACCGTGGCGCGCGTGCGGGTGTCGAGCATGGGCTGTCCTCCTCGGATGAAGGCCCGAGTATCGCCACCGCGCATGCGGATTGACCAGAATCGTTGCCGGAACAGCAAATTCGGCCGAACTTAGGCGGCCGCCGCGGCCACCTTCCCTTCCCGCAACGCCATCCGGTCCCCGGTGAACCGGCGCCGCAACTGCCGGTCGTGGGTGACGATCACCAGGGCGCCCCGAAAGTCGTCGAGCGCCTGCTCGAGTTCCTCGACGAGCGCCGGGGCGAGATGGTTGGTCGGTTCGTCGAGCAGCAGCAGGTCGGCGGGTTCGGTGACCAGGCGGGCGATCTCGATGCGCCTGCGCTGCCCGTGGGACAGCTCACCGACCCGCAGCGCGATTTCGGTGGGACGGAACAGGCCGAGGTCGAGCAGGGTGTCCGCGTGGTCGTCGGGGTGGCCCGGTCTGCCGGTGGCGAACGCGGTGAGGACGGTCGCCGACGCCGGGTAGCGGGGTGGTTCCTGCCGCAGCCAGCCCACCTTGCCGGTGATCCGCGCGGTCCCGGCATCAGGCTGCAAGTCACCGGCGAGTACTCGCAACAGGGTGGTCTTGCCCGCGCCGTTCGGCCCGGTCACGAGCAACCGCGCGCCGGGTTCGACGCGCAGCGCGGGCAGCGTGAGACGATCGTCGACGCGGACGCCGGTCAGCTCGGCGACCGGCCCCGTCGACGCGGCCTCGATCGTGGTCGGCACCGTCGCATGGAATTCCAGCGAATCGATCGGCGCCGGCACCGGATCGGCATGGAGCCGCGCTACCCGCTCTTTGGCATTGCGGATGCGCGACATCGCACCGTGCCCGCGCCCCCGCGCCCGGAACGGTCCGGCGGCGAACACGGCCAGCGGCAGCTTCCGCGGAATCGCTTCGAGCCGGATCACGTTCGATGCGGCCAGTCGCCTGCTGCGGGCCAGTTCGGCCCGCCAGTCCGCGTATTCCTGTGCGGCCCTGCGCCGTTGGGCCGCTTTCGCCGCCAGGTAGCCGGCGTATCCGTCACCGAACCGGGCCACCTGCCCGGCCTCGACTTCGAGGATGGTGCTGGTGATCCGTTCCAGGAACACCCGGTCGTGGGTCACCGCGACGACCGTGCCCCGATGCGCGCGCAGCTGCTGTTCGAGCCAGGCGACCGCGGCGTCGTCGAGGTCGTTGGTCGGTTCGTCGAGCAACAGCAGTTCCGGCGCCGAGGCCAGCGTCGCCGCCAGCGCGAGCCGGGCCTTCTCCCCGCCGGACAGGGTCGAGAGCGGGCGGTCCCGGTCGAGTCCGGGCAGCCCGAGCGCGGCCAGGGCGATGTCGACGCGTGCGTCGGCCAGGTAGCCGTCGCGTGCTTCGAACCGGGCGAGCAATGCCGCGTAGTCGTCGAGCAGTGCCGGATCCCCGTGTGCCAGTTGCTGTTCGGTGCTGCGTAGCTGTGCCTCGAGTGCCCGCAGGTCGGCCAGTGCGTGATCGATGGCCGCGGCGACGGTCGCGGTGCCGGGCAGTTCGAGTACCTGTGGGAGATAGCCGATGCCGCCGGGCGCCGAGACGATCACGCTGCCGTTGTCGGGCTGTTCGGCACCGGCGAGCAGCCGCAGCAGGGTCGACTTGCCTGAACCGTTCTCGCCGATCACGCCGACCGTTTCACCGGGTGCGATCGACAACGACACGGTGTCCAAAACGGTGGTG
The DNA here is from genome assembly GCF_042728775.1 of Nocardia sp. NPDC060259. Classification (NCBI taxonomy): domain Bacteria; kingdom Bacillati; phylum Actinomycetota; class Actinomycetes; order Mycobacteriales; family Nocardiaceae; genus Nocardia; species Nocardia sp. NPDC060259. Next base: position 52,946 of record NZ_JBHXAY010000013.1, on the reverse strand, counting down.
GCGTCGTAGCGCTTGGTCACGTCGTGGAGGGTGAGTTGGGCGGTGCTGGTCATGTCAGCTCCTGTTCTCGGCCCGCGCGAGGCCGCACGAAAGGCCCCGTGCCGGGGCTGGATCGAGGGAACGCACGCGGCCGAGCGGGGTGGCGTGCGGTGGCGGAACGCGGAGCTCAGCTCTACGCGTTCGGCGCGATCACAAGAACAGGAAACCGATACCCATGAGGTCTCCGACCATAACGACAGTCCGCTCGGTTCGCCATCCCTTTTTCCGTGGCTGGAAACACGAGTGCCGCGCAGCTGTGGAGCTGCGCGGCACTCGGTGAGCAGTCGATCAGTTGTAGGAGTTCGCGACTCCGTCGAGCAGGTGCTCGAGTGTGTCGTAGGCGGGTGCGTCGACCACGTCGATCAGATCGGCGGGCACCGGCACATTCCGTTCGGTGGCGATGGCCGTGAACTGGGCGTTGTCGCCGGTGCGGAAGCCGTGCTCGGCGGCCAGACGCCGCAGCTCGGGGTTCTCGGTGAGCAGCTTGCCGATCACGTCACCGGTGCCGGTCAGCGGGACAAGGGTGTGGCTCGACAGCACCGTCGGGGTCGGGTAGGTCAGCACCATGTCCGGCTTGATCCGGCCCGCACCCGCGGCCTCGACGAACTGGGCTTCGTAGATGCACACCAGCGGTGTCGGGCCCATCCCGTTGGTGAGGTACTGGGTGAACGGCCCTTCGCTGCTGTTGTCGGTGTAGCCCTGGGCGAGAAACAGTTTCGACAGGGCGGGCAGCACATGCTGCTCTGCGGTGGCGCCGCGCACGATGGTGTGGTCGTTGGCGACGTAGCTCGCGATCGACAGGTACATGGCGGCGGAGTTGGAGCTGCGCGGGTCGGTGGTCGAGACCAGGATGTTCTTGGCGACCGGGTAGGTGGTGTTGCCGGGCAGATCGTCCCACTGCACGCCGGTGCCCGCGAGTTCCAGGTACCGGTTCATGTCAAAGGTCGCGACCGGGCCGGGCTTGATCACCCCGGCCGCGGTCAGCAGGTCCGCGATCGGCCGATAGGTGGCGATCGCGATCGGCGAGGAGAACGGCGTGTACTTGGCGGTGATGTTGCGCTGCCGCTGGATCCGTTCGGCGGCGGGGCTGCTCGACGGGAACGCGAAGTCGTAGCGACCGAGGTCGACGGTCGTCGCGATCTGGCGCGACCCGGCCGGCTCGACCTCCACCTTCACCCCGTTGTCGGCGAGCACCTTCACCACGCGCTCATCCTCGAAGAACGCCATCTTCTCCGAGCCGACGACTCCGCGCACGGTGGTCGCGGCCGCGACGGGCGTCTCGGCGGCGGGTGCGTCCGCACCGCCCGGCAGCAGGATCACCCCGGCCGCGACCGCGGCGACGACGGTGACCGCACCGATCGACAGCGGTAGCACGCCACGCCTGCTCACCAAGCTCCTGCGCTCCCCGTCGGTTTCGGGCGCAGTGGCCGGTGCCGGGTCCGGGTCCGGGGTGGTGGCACGGACGGTGGTCGCGGGCGCGGGCACCCGGACGGTCGGATCGGGATCGGCGAGTTCGGTGCGCACGATCCGCTCGACCAGGATCGGCACGAACTCCCGGATCGGCTTGCCCGCGAACCGATGATGCGCGGCGCCCACCGCCGAGGTCACCTGGTCGGCGGGGACGTTATCGGACAGATCTTCGACCAGACTCTCGGTCATGCGCCGCATGGCCAGCTCTTCACGCTGGACGGTATCGGCGGCTTCGCCGGGGGTTACACGCGACACCACAATTCTCCTGGGCTCACATCGGGCTGCGGACGCGGCGCGCCGACCGGGCCCTCCCGTGCGCACGCCGCGGGCCACGCTACCGGCGCGCAGCACAGTTGCCCCAGCTGTGAACGGCCTGGCACGCAGAGTTCAGCACCCGCTCCGCTGCCCGCAACATCACGTTGTCCGGGCGTTCGCGTAAACATCGAATCCCGCACTGCCAGTGTGGGATTCGCTACTCTCTATTCGGTGGCGGCCGGTCGGTGGATCACCGCGGTTTCGGTCGGCGCCTGCCGTGCGGCGCGCAGTGCCGTGTTCAGCATCCCACCGGCGAGCAGTTCCAGCACGCCGATCACGAGCAGCGCGCTCCCGGTGACCGTGGCCAGCCCGGTGACGGTCTGGAACTTCATGGCGATCATCGTGACCCCGATCGCCGCCGTGCCGAGTCCGCAGATTTCGTGCAGCCAGCCGTCGGTGACGTCGGCGTCCCAGGCCGCGACCAGCGCCTGCACGATGCCGCGGACCGCCCAGCCGATCCCGATCCACAGTGCGAGCAGTTCGATGTTGCCGCCTTCGAAGGCCAGCATCGCCAGGATGACGGTGAGCGCGGCACTGACCAGAACCAGTCCCCGCAGCAGCAACGCGATCCGCGCCCGCAGCGCCAGATACACCTGCATAGCGGCACTGAGCAGCAGCGACGTGCCGAACAGGACGGCCAGCGTGGATTGGCTGCGGGCGGGCCACAGCAGTGTCGCGATGCCGAGAACGACCGAGCACCCGCCGGCGATCAGCATCGCCTGCCGGGTTCGGTCACGCGCCGTTTTCCCCTCCCCGTCATACACGGGCATGGCCCCACAATAGGCCCGCACCATCGGATAGCCGTAGATTCGCCCGGGCGCGCCGCCCGTCAGGTGTTCACGTCAACCGATCCCGCAGATAGGGCGCGGTCCGGCTGGTGGTGTCGGCCGCGACCTGTTCCGGTGTCCCCGAGCACATCGGCGATCGTGGTGTCGTGGCAGCGGATCTCGAGGGTGTCCGCGACTCCGCGTAGAGGGTGCCGAACGCCAGCGACGACTTGCCTGAACCGCACACACCGGTGAACGCGACCAGGGCATTCCTGGGCCTATCCGCATCGACATCACGCAGATTGTGGACTCGGGCGCCACGCACCCGAACCAAAGGATCGACCTCGCGCGAATCCACGGCTACCCACGCTACGCGTCCGGCACCGGGCACACGCTGCGTCTTTGCTGGCGCGTCAGAAGAACCAGCCGAGTTCGGGCGCGCGGTCGGTGGTGAACGCTGCGTCGAAGTCCCGCAGCGCGGCGGGCACATCGACCCGGATCCGATGCGCGGCGGCGAGGTTCCTGGCACGATGCGCGCCGAAGTACAGGGCGCCGAGCACGTTGATGTCGAAGCCGAGCTCGGCGGGCCGCGTGGTGGGTTCACATTCGGCGATGCCGTCGCGAATCCGCAGCGCGAAGGTGCCGCCCGCCGACCGGAACGGATCGTGCACCGACAGCACCGTGTCGACGTCGTGGCGGTAGGTGCGCGCGGTCAGGGCTGCGGGAACGTCCATGAGCCGCGCCCACAGCGCGTCCCCGCGATCGGTCATCCGAACGGCCCGTGGGTCGGTGAGCAGGTACGGCAGCGGATCGTCGTCGGCGATCTCGACTTCCACCGCGTCGATCAGGTCCATGCCGAGCAGCACCCGCCACAACGCGGCGTGGGCGTCGGGGGTGAGGGCCCGGTACTCCCACACGATCGCGACGGACCGCTGATCGTGGTAGCGCCGCCGGTACAGGGCGTAGCCGTCGGGGTGGATCAGCGCGAACAGCGAGGTGGCGCCGCCGCGCTGGCGCTCCACATCGGCGAAGAACAGGTCCCACTTGGGTTCGGGCCGCACCTGCGCGCCGGGCACCGTCCGCTGCCAGCGCTCGTACACCTGCTGGACATGCGGTGCGGCCTCGGCGAGCGTCACCAACGAGACACCGCCGGGATCGGGTGTGGTCGAACGGAATTCGGCCCGCCGCCGATCGATGGAGATTCGGGTGGCGAGGATCGCCGTGTCGTACCCGAACCGACCGTAGATCGTGCCCTCGCTGGCGGTGAAGATCGTCAGCGGCAGCCCGTCGGCCTCGGTCCGCTCGTGCTGCGCGGCATACAGTTCCCGCAGGATCCCACGCCGCCGATGCGTCGGCGCGACCGCCACCCCGGACACACCGCACGCCTGCACGGTGCGCTCCCCCGGCACGGTCACCGTCATCGTCAGATCGACAGTGTGCCCCACGATCCGATCACCGTCGACCGCGACCAGCGACCGCTCGACCGGAAACAACTTCCCCAGGAACCGGTGTTCGTCCTCTCCGAATCGCACCCCGAACCCGGCCTCCTGCAACCCGATGATCGCGGCCCGATCCTCGCCGGTAGCCGACCGCACAGTGAAGCTCTTCGCCGATGCCATCCCCGTACCATCCCACGCCCACCCACCCCCGCACATCCCATTTTCCGCCTAGCCGGCCACCGCCCGCACCACCTCGACCAGCCCCCACTCCTGGTCAGCCGACGCGACCGGCGCGGCAACCGAACCCACCACACCGGGTGTCGGCGCGACCGGCCTACGGCTGAAGCGCAATACGATTCCACCGACACAGACGTCAGTGCCGGTCTCATCGTCGACGGCGCCACGCATCTCGTCACCGGTTGACGGCAGCTTTGCCTGCCTGACCGCTACCGACGTGTCGACGCTGTCGCTGTGATGCTGTGCTTGGGCCGACACTCGCCCCGCCACGAGGTCGAGGACCGCACCGACCGCAACAGGATCACTCGCGCCGTCGTAGATCCAGCGACGACCGAGGACGCCGTGCTCGGCCGTCCCGAGCAGCGCACCGTCGCCACCGGGTATCGGGACACCGCGATAGGTGAGCGGAACGCTGTACAACACCGAGCCGGTTTCCGACTCGTCCCTCAGCAACAGGAACTCGATGCCCACCGCTCCATCGGCGTCGTCGAGCCGGAATCCGCCGGCCTTGCTGAGCTGGGGTGTCGTGCCTCGGTACCACTGCCGGCCGGGCAGCCACGCGGCGATGAGCTCGAGCTTGCTCGGGGTGAGGGTGGTCTGGTGGATGACTGCCATGGGTTCGCTACGTCCGTCCGAGCATGGCGCGCAGGTCCGGGAGGGTACCGATGCGCTGGGTGGTGGGGCGGCCGGGGGCTGGGGTTTGTGGTGAGCCGGTGGTGCGCAGGAGGGACCTGATCTGGTCCGGCGTGGCGCGGCCCGCACCGGATGCTCGCATGCCCTGATAGGCGGCGATGGCGCCGACGACGATCGGGGATGCGCTCGAGGTACCGCTGAATTCGTCGGTGTACCAGAGGTCTTCGTCGGCGCCGCCTTGCAGGTCGCCGTATCCGGTGGTGGTGACCTCACGGCCCCAGCCCTGGACATCCAGGCGGGCACCGTAATTGGAGAACGGGAGCCGGGAGCGGGCGGGGCCGTGATCGCGGCCGTGCAGGCCCGGTGGTGGGGCGCCCGCGCCGACGAGGACGGCGCCGGAGTCGGTGTCGCCGCCGCGGAACGGGTTGTGCCAGGTCGCGGGAAAGTCGCCGGGGCGCGCGTCGTAGACGGGATCGTCGAGGTTCTCGTTCCCGTTGCCTGCGGCCTCGACGACGACGATGCCGCGGCCGACGGCGTATCGGATGGCGGCGAAATCGTCGGGCCACCATTCGACGGCGATGTAGCCGCGCTGGTCGGGTTGACTCCGGTAGTCGAATCGGGGTCCGGGACGGTGCAGTTCGATGAGCAGGACGTCACCGGGGTCGAGGGCATCGGCCGCCGAGCGGATCGCGGTGGCCGAGCCGGTCCCGAAGATCGAGATCGCCCTGATGTGAGCTTCGGGCGCGATCCCGGTGACACCGAAGCCATTGTGATCGCCGCTGATCTCCCCTGCGACGGCGGTGCCGTGGTTGCGCCAGCCGATGTCGGCCGAGGAGGTTCCGCCGATCACGCCGCCCTGGTTCTGCCGCAGGTCTTCGTGGGTGAATCGCCAGGCACCCTCCACATCGATCACCCGCACCCCGGTGCCGAGCCCACCGGGCCGGGTATGGGCCCACGCCGCGTCGATCCCGGTCGGCGCGGCGTCCAGATAGCCCTGCCTGCTGCGGTAATCGGGTGTCACGGCAGGCGCGTCCGGTGCGACGGTGTTCTCGGCCAGTGGTGCGAGGGGCGGTTCGGCCGCGGGCTTCACATAGGCGGCGGCGACGGTGTCGTCGTGGCGAAGCCGATCCGCGAGTGCCGCGAGATCGCTCACCGCACCACGCACCGAGTAGTAGCTGAGGTACTCCCCGGCGACCGCGGCCTGCGGTGTGTCGGCCAGTCTCGCCGCCAGCCGGTTTTCCGGACCGAAGATCGGAACCAGGTGCGCGTCGGCGGGGAGCAGTTCGTCGACGTGGGTGCGCACGGAACGGTTCTCACGCAGCGCGATCGGCGTGATCTCGGTGGCGGTCGGCGTGGTGACGACGACCAGTTCGGCCGGCGAGACCGCGGGGCCGGGCACCCCTGGTCGCCGCTGCCTGCTGGGTCGAGCGGTGGAAGCCATGGCTACCAGTGAACAGTGCGCCGGGCCGAGCCGCCACCGTTGCGCCACAACCGGATTCGCGACACGCCCGACCCCCGCCGCGAACCTGGTCGCACCGAGCAGATCGGCCTCGATTCGCAGGCGTCGGTGGTCACTCGCCCGCAGGTTGTCGCGTCCGGCTCGCCAGCAGTTCGTCGAGTTGACGTTCGGCACGTTCGGCGCGCGCGAGGGTCTGCTGACGGGCGTCGTCCAGCGCGGCCGATCGTTGCGCGGTCTCGGTCCGCAGTTGGTCGAGCGCGGCCGCCGATTCGACGCGCCGTTGTTCGGCCTCCGCCGCGGTGGTGCGGCGAAGCTCGGCGAGCTCGGCGCGGGTGGTGTCGAGTTCGGTTCGGGTGGTGTCGAGTTCGGTCCGAGCGCGGCGCCATTCCTCGCGGGCTTCGGCCGCGGCTTCCACCCGTTCGGCGGTGGCTTGTTCGGCGCGTTCGGTGGCGCGGTCGGCGTCGGCGGCCCGTTGGATCGCCAGATCCCGTTCGGCGTTCGCGGCGGCGATCCGCGCTTCGGCATCCCGTCGTTGGTGCGCGACCTCGGCATCGGCCTGCTGCTGGACGCGTGCGATGCTGTCGGCCGCGTGCTGCCGTGCGGTATCGATCTCGTCGTCCGCTTTCCGTTGCGCGGCGCGCACTTCGGCTTCGGCCTCGCTGCGCGCGGCGAAGACGTCGTCGGCCGCCTGTTTGCTCAGCTGCTCCACCGAGGCCAGTACTTCATCCCTGGCGGCGAGCGCTTCCGTCACCGCCTGTTCGGCTTCTTCGGCGGCGAGCGCCGCCTCCTGCGCCACCGATTCGGCCAGTGCCCGCCCTTCCTCGGCGTCCCGTCGCGCCTGTTCGGCAGTGACGGTAGCCATCTCGGCCTCGGCGATCCGCCGCGCTGCATCCGCCTGCACCGCCTGGACCTGCGCTTCCGCCACCGACGGGTCCCCCAGTGTCTGCAGCTCCACGACTGCCGCATTGAGCGTGGTCCCCAATTGTTCGGCGAGCCCACGGAACTGACCGAGCAGCTCGTCGGCCCGCAACCGTGCCACCGTCACCGGCCCCTGAGTCGTCACAGTGACGGAATCCCCCGCACTCTCCGACTCCTGTTGCAACCGTTGCCGTTCACGCCAGGCGCGCCATCGTGTGTGGTCCGGGTGATCGCAGTACTCGGACGGACGACCCGGGCCACCGCCGCGGGTAATGGGACGGGCACAGCCCGGATAGTTGCAGACGCTCGACACGGGAGAATCGTAACGTTGGTTTCGTCGTATACCTACGAATTAGACGAAACGAAAACCGTGTCGGCCGTTGAGGACTCGAATCGCCAGGGTCGCCAGCTGACCGCCGATAAGTGAACATTATCGGCGGTCAGATACCTAGCTCGTTGCCGAACACCTCGGATTATTTCCGTTTCCGTTTGGTTGGCACCAACGCTACGTATCTACAACGGAAGGCCGCGGAAACTGTGCTCGGTGGTACGGGCGTCCACAACAGCGCCGACACGCAAGGCCTGGTACGGATGCCACACCTAACGCCAAACGCTGTGCGCTGACCACCGCGAGTGTCGAGACCGCGGTGCGGGTCATGGACGCCATGGACTACGACGCTCACTTGTTCACCGACGCTGAGACAGGCGAAGGCGCGATTGTCTATTGGGCTGGTCCGCTCGGTGTGCGCCTGGCACGCCAACATCGGAGCAGCCGCCGGCGGCGTTCCTCGACACTGACCACCGCCGTGTGCGGCAACTCCGGTGTTGTGGTGACCTACGAAGCCGACAGCATCGATCCCGTCCCACGCCTCGGCTGGTCGGTCATGGGCGAACATGGCTGCGCGGGTGTAGCTGACCCGCAAAACCGTCTACCGCCACCTCGACCGCCCACCACCATCCCCCGAGCTGATGGCCTGACCACTAACTACACCAAATCCGTTGTTTCCGCGCCGCTTCTACCGGAACCCCCGGGAGGCCTGATCCCCGACTCCAGTACTCGTGCTGTTCATCGGTAGACGTATTTGCCCAGCACCCTTTGCAATTCGATCAGGTCCGGATTCGAGAACAGCCATTGCCGCTCGTTCGGCGCGAACCGCACCACTATCGGGCACCCGCGGTAAGCGTCCCCGAGAATCACCTCGGTGCCCAGCAGCTTTGCCGACTTCGCCTCGTAGACCTTGGCAACGTATCGCCCACGGAACAGCGGTAACCGCTTATCCCCGGCGAATTCGCAGGCCTGGATCAGCTCGCCGCCGTCCTGGCTGGTTCCCAGACATACGACAAGCTGATATCTGAGCGGGTCCGACTGGTTCATCCACTCGGGAGGTTGCAGCGGCGTATTCCAGATCGCGCCGTACTCGTTGTCGAATACCGCGACCGGATGCGGTGCGGGACCGACGTAAGCGTCCGCCGCCGGATAGAAGCCTGGTTGCGGGAAGCACGGTTGGTTCAAGCTCCCGATGCCAAGCGGCTGTGCACTGACGGCCGTCGGGATCCCGGGCGCGCTGGTCGCCACACCCGTGGTTCCTCGAGACTCTCCACAGCCGACGAGTGCCATCACCACCGATGCCGCTACCGCCCATCGGAGGACGAATCGACCCTTCTTCGCTGTCACGCGCATTCTTGTGCTTTCTTGCTGCCACGCCGAGGTATTCCAAGTGGCAGGTTAGCCCCCGGGCGGTCGGCTGCGGCGCTCGGCTGAAACAGCACCCCGTCGCTTACCCCGACCCACCGCCGGTCGGCGCAGCCCCAACCACGCCACCCGATGGCACGATAACGCTGCCACCTGCATCAACGCCATATCCGCCCGAAAATCGGCCGATGCTACGGCATCCCGTGACGACGCATCGCACTGACACTTTCAGGTTCTGGCACCGGAAGCGTGAAGTGTCAGTCACAGGCGACATTCGAAGTCGGCCAGTTTCCCTGGCGATAGCCAGTCCCGCTCTTCGACGCATCGGGTGGGAAGGCTGACCGGAGAGTGCCGACGGCCAGGGGCGTTCCATATTTCGGGGAACGGAGGGCTCAGTGCGATGCGGTGAGCTCGAGCCGTGACCGCTGCCATATGTCGCCCGCACCGCGATTAGGATGTGCCCGTGGGTGATACAGGTTTGGACGAGGCATTCGGTCCCGCTACCTGGGCGAGGATCGAAGCGGCGTGGACGTCGTGGGGGCACCTCGATCAGGACGTCATCGCACCGTTGATCAACCCGGCCTTTATGGGCGGACCCGCCTGGCCCGGTTTGCGTCAGGCGCATTCGATCACTCGACGCACCGATGCGATCCTGCTGGCCAGCAGCGGTCTGGCCGACCCGACCACATGGGACGACGACGAGTCCACCAACGGCTTCGAGGTCGAGGTGTATGCGATCGCCTCCGATCTGCCCGTCGACAGCGACACGATGACTGTCGCGGGGTCCTGGCTTGGCAGAGTGGTGATGGCCGTGTCGAATCAGGTGGCCCACCTCGGATTCCGGTTCACCGACACCCTCGCGCAATCCGGCCTGCTCACCATGGCCCTGCCGTACGTGGAACTTCCCGACGTGCCGGACCCCTACATCGACAGTGACGATGGGGCGGTGGTGATGATCGGGTTGACCGACCCCGAGATCCCGGACGCGGTCACCGGCCCACTGTCCCCGATCCGGCTGGTCAACCTCAAACTGCTCACCCGCGCCGAAGGCCGCTTCTGCGCGAGTCACCCGGAAGGCAGCGACTATGCCCGCCGCGAGGTGGCGCGACGGCTCGTCGAACAGGGGCGCCCGCTCTACTCGGGCCTGGACCGGCCATCGGTCGTCTGACGTCCGACTCACGGGTGGGTTCCGGCGCCGGAAGCGTGAACTCCGCCGTCAGCCGACGAGTTCAGGTGGCACTCGTGCCGCGCTTTCCGCCCCTCGGACGGGCAAAACTCGACCTACTTCGCGCCCGGATCTGCTCTCAGCCGGAAATCGAACCCTGACGCTCCGCCTCGGATTTCACGCTTCCGGTGCCAGAACGAAAATGTCAGTGCCGCGACCAGGCGATACGTCGGTCGTGTCAGTGGAAGGCGTCACTGGATGTCAGTAGGTGAACGTCAGCTGGAGGTTGTTGGCGTCCACTTGTATTAGCGATCGCGCGGATCGCCATCCCTCCGCGCGATGCAACCGGCGGATCTCCGCCCAGTCCTCCACGTTCAGCCGCCGCGGCGGAACAGCACGCCTAGAGCGCGGACCCGGGCGGGGGCAGCCGCAAGGTCGCCATCGCCCCACCACCAGCGACCGGTTCGATAGTCGCCGTGCCACTGTGTAGTTCGGCGATCCAGGCCACCAGCGCCAGCCCGATGCCGCTGCCACGCCCACCGGTGACGCCACGTTCGAACGGATTCGACGACAGCTGTGGCGCCAGCCCGGTGCCGTGGTCACGCACGTTCACCCGCCCCTCACCGACGTACACCTCGACGGGCGCGCGCGGATTCACCGAGCCGTGGGTGAGCGCGTTTTCCACCAGATTGCGGATGGCCAAGCTCAGCAGGCTCGGATCACCCACCACTACAGTCGGATTCGCGTGCAGCACGATATTGGCACCGTCGAACTCGTCGATCACCGATTCGGTGAGCTGGTCGAGCAGCAATTGCACCCGTTCCATTCTGGTGACGCCGGACTGCATCCGGGCGCGCGTGAGCAGCCCCGCCACCACGCGCTCCATCCTGGCGCCGAGCGCCCTCGCGTTGTCCACCACCTGCTCGGTTTCCGCCGCCGAACGAGGGCGCGGCGCGGTGACGAGACGGTGGGTGGCCAGTGGGGTGCGCAGCTCGTGCGCGGCGTCACCGAGGAAGCGTTCCTGCTCGTCGAGCATCGCCAGCGCCTGCCGCATGCTCCGCCCCGACAGCAGATGCCCGGCCACCCCGGCCGCCATCGCCATGGTGACACCACCGACGACCAACGCCCACAGCAACAGTGCGCGCCCACGGTCCCAGCCATCGGGATCGCCGCCGGTGATCAGCACGGCCTCGCGATCGGAGTCCTCCCAGCCGAACGCGGCTGCGGCCAATCGCGCGTCGCGCCCAGCGCTGTCGATGGAGTCCCGATAGACGGTCTCGCCTTGCTCGCGCAGCGCGGCGTCGGCCATGGCGGCGATCCCGCTCTCCGCGGGCATGTGCGAGCGCAGATGGCCGTAGTGCACCGTCCACCCACCGGTGTCCTGCGGGGTCACCACCAGGATCGCGATCTTGCCGCCGACCAGCTCCTGGCCGGGCAGCTCCGAGGTGTCGACCTCGTCGTCATCGTCGAGATAGACCCGCGGCGCGAGCCCGGTCAGCACCCGGTCGAGCTCGCTGTCCAGGGCGTCGTCGCGGGAGCGCGCGTCGATCACCGCGGCGCCGACACTGAGCACGATGAGGCAGATGGCGGTGATGGCGGTGATCAGCAGGGTGAGCTGATTGCGGGTGCGGCGCAGACGTGCCACCGCGGGCCGCGGATCGGAGGTCGAGATCAGCGTGCGCATGCCGCCCCGCCGAGGACGAAACCCGCGCCGCGAACCGTTTCGATCACCTGCGGCGACCCCAGTTTACGACGCAGACCAGCCATGACGGCGTCCACGACATTGGAATTGGGCTCGGCCATCTCGTCCCAGCAGGCCTCGATCAGTTCCGACCTGGTCACCACCGTGCCCGCCCGCGCGGCGAGTAGCTCCAGCACCGCGAACTCCTTCGGTGTCAGCGTGCGCAGAATCCCGCCGCGCTGGACCCGGCGACGGGGCAGATCGATGTCGATGTCGCCCAGCACAACTCGCGTCGGCGCGGGATTGTCGCGGCGCCTGCACAGCGCCCGCACCCGAGCCGCCAGTTCGGCGAGTGCGAAGGGCTTGGTGAGGTAGTCGTCGGCGCCGTGCTCGAATCCCGCTATGCGGTCGGACAACCCGTCACGGGCGGTGAGCACCAGGGCAGGTACCCGGTAGCCCGCAGAACGATAGGCGGCGATCAACTGCACACCGTCACCGTCGGGCATACCCCGGTCCACGACGAGCACGTCATATCGATTCACCGAGATGTTCATATCCGCGTCGACGAGGCTCTGCGCCAGATCGACCGCGAATCCGGCTTTTCGCAGCCCGGTCGCGATCTGTTGACCCAGCTTCTCGTCGTCCTCCACCACCAACACACGCACGAGCAGCGACGGTAGCCCACCCCCCGCCGCATTTCCATCATGAAATTCTCATGGTCGATCACATGGAATGGGCTCAGCCCGGGAGCCACCGGGTTGGTACGAAAGGAAAGCCATGAAGATCAAGACCGCGATCGCCGCCTCCGCCATCGCCCTGGGCTCCATCGCCGCGGGTGCAGGGCTGGCCAACGCCGCCCCGCTGGCGCACACCGGCTGGGTCGGCAACTACGCCACTTTCGAAGCGTGCGCTGCCGACGGCAACTCGCCGATGACCGGCGGCTCGCAGTGGGAGTGCGTCGAGGTCATCGGCGGCTGGGATCTGTACACCTACTGATCCACCCCCGCTCACCGCGGCCCTCGATGTCGACTCCCCGAGACATCGAGGGCCGTTTGCCGTTGTCCCGGCCGCTCGTCCGGTCACGAAATTCTCACGATAGGTCCGGAAGTATCGCTACTGGATCAGGTGCGGCAGTTCTGGCTCACCGATCGAATGGACCCGACAACCCGCCGAGCTTCCTCGCACACGCCTGGCGGGTGCCGCATCACGAGCTGCCCTCGCGATGCGGACTCGTCCACAGCCACGCGCTGCCCGATACCGCCTGATCCGGCGCACCCGCCGTTACTTCCCGCCGGCGGGTGCGTCCCCTCCCCGATCGAATCGAGGACCACCGCCGCGGTCATCGACGTGCTGGTCCTCCAGCCCAAAATCCGGCGGGCATAGGCGTCGATCACGAAGGCCACGCACACCCAGCTCACGCAACTCCGGCGGATACCTCCCCGAACTCACGAACTTCAGACGATGAAGTCTCCCGACCCGCCGGGGCGATTCAGAGTGGCGCAAGACGCACGCGTGGGACTGATCTGCTCATCAGGCGGATCGCCAGCAGGGCAACCCAGATGCCGCCGGCGAAGATCCCGATTCGTTCGATGAGCCCGGCTGGTCCCCCGTCGACCAATTTGGCGATGAGGACGAAGACGACATAGGAGGTGGCGACCAGCAGGCCGGTGGCAACCGAATACCGGGACCAGCCGCGACTGTCGAGCGCCGCATCGCGCCGTGCCAGGATGAAGCAGGCCGCAGTCAGCGACGTGAACTGCACCAGACCTAGGAGAATATGAACGGCGCCGTGGATGGTCAGCGCTTCGGATGCTCCTGCTGGATAACCTAGCGACGGGTCGGGAAGGATGGGCCCGATGGCGAAGAAGGTGAAGCCATAGATGCCGAGCAGGATGGGCCCCCAGGTGGAACCACGTCCTGAACGCAGAACCTGCCTCATGCCGATGGCAAAAGCGAGCAGGAGCGTTCCGGTGACGATGTAGTTGGTTATCTGCATCCACCCACCTGGGCCCAGTTCGAGGTTGCTGTCGGGGACCACCCAGGGGTTGTAGTCAGGGCGTATAGCCCCGAGGACGAGAACGACAACTATGTTGAGCAGCGGAGCGATGACACCGCAAGCCAGCAGCAGTCTCGTCGCCGCTGACTTTTCTCCGATACGTGCTGGGGTTTGGGCGGTCTGTGGCTTCGCAGGGCGAACGGTGTCGGTCACGACACGTGTCCTCTCGTCGTCGATCGGGGTGAGGGTTCGAGTTGCGTTCGGCTCGCCGACCGCACTCGAGGTGATCACCACTATCGACCGATCGCTCACCCCGGAGATTGGAAAAATGTTCCCCAGGCCCGGTACCGATCCAGGGCGATGACAGGCAGGCTGTCCGCGTGCAGCGCCCCCGGTGTGCGGTCCGCGAAGATCGCCACATCCCGGCACAGATGAGCCTGATCGGTGTACCCACACACCGCAGCGACGTCGGCGGCGGGCCGCCCGGCCAGCAAACCGACGACCGCACACCGGAATCGGACCAGCATCGACGCCCGCTTGGGTGTCAGACCGATCTGGGATTCGAACCTCGCCCACAGCCGTTTACGGCTCCATCCGAGGGATTCGGCGAGCTCGCCGACCTTCACCTGGCCACCGGAGGCGAGGATGCGATGCCAGGCGGCGATCACCTCGGGATCCGGCGTCCGCGTCGGCCTGTCGCACTGCGCCAGAAACGAATTCGTCAGTGCGAACCGTTCCTCCCACGTCCCGGCGTCCGCGAGTCGCTCGCGTAGTCGCCGAACCTGCGATCCCCACAGCTCCTCCAACGGGACAACGCCACGGCCCAGATCGTTTGCGGCGATACCCAACAGGGAGTGCGCCCGGATCGGCGACATGCGAACCTCCACGCACTCGGCCTGCCTGCTCCGAATGCGCATGGCCGCCATGGGAAGTCCCACGACGAAACCGCCCAATGCTTGCCGCCCAGCAGCGTCGTCGACAATCAGGTCGCGACCCCCGAACTCGATCACCACGGCGACCGCCGTCGTCGCGGCAACCCGCAAGTCCAACCCGGCGCCACCCACATCGCGGTATCCGATGATCGCGGCACCCGACGGCGCGGCAGGGGACGGACCCGCGAAATCCCAACCAACACCGGGTCCACAGTCGATATCCGCAACTCCCACCTGGTCCAGGCTACGGAAACGTGAAAGCCCTGCGCAGCGCCGACACGATGACCAGCACCATCCGCCCGAGACCGATTGCGAACAGCTAGGTTGCCCACATGAGCACGCCAGAAACCGTGTTGTCTGCCATGGGAACCCGTCGTCGCCTGACCTACCCGATGTTCGCGCTGGTCGTGATCGTCTATCTCGCGATCATCCAGCTCGGCGGCCTGCTGATGACAGAGCTCACCGGTGCCGACGACTTCTTCTCCACGCGCGCGGTGTTCTTCGGCATGATCATCCCGCTGGGTGTGGCACTGGCCTTCACCTACGGCGTGATCGCCTACCTGGGCTGGTTGCGGCCGGTCTTGCACGACGACCGGCCGACCAGGTCGTGGGTGCGGATCGTGCCGATCATCTTCATCGTCGCGATCGTCTTCGGCATCAACTACAGCGCACTGGCCGACAAGGGACTGCTGTATGTGCTGGTGCTGCTGATCGCCACCCAGTTCGTCGGCTGGGGTGAGGAAGGCATGTTCCGTGGCATCGGCGTGCTGGTGTTGCGCGATCACGGGCTCACCGAGGGCAGGGTCGCTTTGTGGTCGAGCATCGTGTTCGGCGCGGTGCACCTGGCCAACGGGGTGACGCACGGTGTCAGCGCGCTGCCGCAGGCGATCATCGTCAGCCTGGCCGGGTATTTCTTCTATCTGACTCGCCGGGTCAGCCGCGGCAACACGGTCAACTCCGTGCTGCACGGCCTGTTCGACTTCACCTTGCTCACTGGAACGGTCATCCTCGCCGATCAGACCATGTATCCGGGCACCCTGCTGCCGATTCTGGTCTACCCGCTGCTGGCGATCGTGCTGCTCGTCAAGCGCCACAGCATCGAGCCGGCCACGGCTTCCTGACCTACGGAGCCGACGAAACCCGTTCCCGCGAACCGCCACTCGGTTGCGGGGGCCGGGTCTATCCGGCATGTTTGCGGGTAAGTGCGCCGGGGGATCCGGACGGCAACCGGCCGAAGCAACTCGACCAGGAGCGTCACATGCCCGGAGCAGTCCCCCACACCGCACTGACACACATCACTGTGGGTCTGGGCTGGGATCCCGTGCGCGCACCCAAGTTCCGGCGGCGCGCGAAAGACATCGACCTCAACGTGGCCGCGCTGTCGTTCATCGGAACACGCTTCGCCGACATCGCCTTTCACGAACAACTGACCTCGCGAGACGGCGCCATCCGCCACCTCGGTGACAGCCTGGACGGCGTCGGCGACGGAGACGACGAGATCATGGTGCTCGACCTGACCCGGCTGGCCCCGGATGTCACCACCGTCGTGCTCCTCATCACCTGCTACACCGGACAACGATTCGAGCAGATCGAGAACGCCTTCACCCGTGTCAGCGACAGCGTCACCCGCACCGAACTGGCACGGATCGACCTGGCCACCGCCCGCTCCCACACCGGCCTCGTCCTCGGCAAACTGCACCGCCCCCACAATGATTGGCAGTTCGCCCTCATCGCCGAGCCCATCTCGGCAGAACACGTCGTCGACGCCATCCCCCACCTCGCCGCCTACCTGAACTGAACCGCGACGGTCCTGGTCGCAGGCCGTCGCGCGGCGTGGGTCGCCCGCAAGCGTCTAGCAGTGGCACCGCCGACCCGACCGATGATCATTGTGTGATTTGGCAATCGGGGGGCTCGGGCCCATACACGGACCGTGGGCGGGGCAAGGTGCGCGTATGCGTCGCCGATGCGCCGCGTGCAAGTCACCGCTTCCGGTCGGGACAAATGCTGACCGGTCAGTGGTCGGCGAACAGCGCGTGCACCTGGTCGACGGCTTCGGTGCCGTAGGCCACGGCGCCCACCGGAACCGCTCCCTGGACCGCCTCGATCACCCGGGCGGTCCAGACGGGGCCGAAACCACCGCACAGTTCGATCAACTGCGCGCCGCCGTCGACCAGTCGCCGCGCTACGTCGACCACTTGGCTCGGATCGTTCACTCCGACGAATACCGAGCGGCAGCCGGGAGTTTCGACGACCGTTTCCCGAGCCGGATCACTGCCGGACGCGGTGTAGATGAATCCCCATGCGGTGAGCGCCATCTCGGTACCTCTCGTAGTGCGGTGGGGCCGCGCTAGGGCGCGACCCGATCGCTCTCCATCTGATCCGATCGCCGGGCGTCCTGTCCACGAGGCGGCACCGGATGAGCCTGTGGCGGAACCGCACACGCCAGGTCAGCCGCTATCTCGCGGTAGCGGGCAGCGGCGGAATCCGCGGTGTTCCAGACGAGGGCGTAGCGGATGCGGGCTGCCTCGGCGGCAAACGGAATCCACGACAACCCGTCGCCGGGGCGGACATCCCAGGCCGGGCGGAGAGCGAGGACATCGCCTCCGAAACCGAGTTCGGCGGTGAACAACGCTCGGCGCGGCGAACTCTCGCGAATCGCCGCGGGCTGCCAGCTTGCGCGCGTCCAGGATTCGCGGACGGCGTCGTGGTAGCCCGGCGCCGCCGAACGCGCGAACCACAGCAGTGCGCTGCCCTCGAGGTCGGTCCATCGCAGTGCCTGCTGCTGTGCCAGCCGATGCTCGTCCGCTACCACTACACCGAGCTCGACATCGGCGACGACCACATGCTCCAGTCCAGCCAGGTCGGCGGGCAGCAGGAGCACCCCGGCGTCGAGGGTTCCCGCCCGCAGCGCCGAAAGCTGTTCCGCGGTCTGCATATCGGTGATCTCGGCAACCGGATCACCCGCGGCCTGCCAGATCGCCGCCGCGAACTGGGGCGGCGCTCCGGGCGTCACAGCGACACGAAGAGCGTGGCTCTCCCGCACCGCACGCTGTGCCCGGCGCGTAGCGTCCACCGCTGCCTGCGCGTGCGGCACCAGTCGCAGACCGGCTGGTGTCACCGCCATTCCCGCCGCGGTGCGCACGAACAGTGCCACACCGAGCTCGCGTTCCAGCGCGATGATCTGCTGGCTCAGCGAGGTTGGCCGGATCCCGACCAGGTCGGCGGCCCTGGTGAGATTGCGCTCCTCGGCCACCGCGAGGAAATACCGCAACTGTCGCAACTCCACCCGACGACGCTAGCGCACTTCAGCGGCGGGGAATCGTGCTCCATCGCCCGCACGAGCAGGAACTCGTCGAGTTCCTCGAGTTCGAGCTGACCGGCCGGCCGCGATGCCGTGCAGCACCTTCACCGAGATGCCCTGCTGGAATCGATCGTTGAGCACGATCAGGCCCTCGAGGAGGTTGCGGCCGAGCCGGTCGGCCTCCTGCACAACGGGTTTCCGAACACCCGCGCCTGCGAGTCCGCCGTCGGCTGTGACTCTCAGCGATGAGGGGCGGTGTTCTCGCAGAATCAGGTGGCGCTGATCCCGACCTCGACGGCACTAGGGCGTGTCGAAAGTGGTGGTCCGGTGAGGTCGGGCTGTCGGTTGCGGTGGTGGAAGATGCGGCACTGGTGCGCGTGTCAGTGACCTGGAGCAGAAGAGGTCTCCGGTAGGAGGTTCAGCAGCCGAGCAGACTTGAAGTGCCGGAGATTTCGTGACCAGGGTGTCGGTCGCGGGGCGGGCGGATATGACCGATGCCGGTGGGCGCGGCTGGAACCGCTGCTGCATAAGGACGATGGACGACATCGGCCGGGTCGTCACCTCTGCCGGTCGGCGGTATCTTCCGGATCGGCCGGTGCCGACAATTCGCGACCGTGTATCAACAAGTCTGTCAGGAGTCCGGGGCAGAGCCGGGCGCGAATTGCCGAGTCCTCATGCAGGCACGTCAGCGCATCGAGCAGCATAATCGGGTCGGTTCCCCAGTAGGCGGCTGGGATCGTCCACTGCTCTTCGGGTCCTGGCCCGGGAAGTCGCCGACGCGCGGCGAGCCAACCGATACGTCGGTGGTGACGCACTCCTGTCTCATGGCAGGTGATAATGATGACATCACCCTCGGGTGTCTCCGCGATGCCGATCTCGATGATGCTGTCCCAGGCGATTTCCTGATCGGTGCCCAGTAACCGGACCCTGATCCAGTGTGGGGAGATCGTGAGCCGCACCAACACGCGAGAGACGACCATCATCGCGGCTATCAGTAGGAAGATCACGCAGAGGGGAATGCCGTACGCAACGGCTTCCCAGAGCCCTTGCAGCGAGCCGGCGATTACGGTGATACCGCCGAAAACCGCGCCCGCGGTCATGACCGCCAGCGCGCGCAGCGGGCGGTACCGCAGCACCACAGCATCGGGTTGCCGGGCGGGCAGAACCACCGGTGACAGTTCGGCACGCTCGGCGTAGCGATCGACCAGTCCGATCGCGCCGAGCGGGGCCAGAACCAAGCTGAGCGTCGCGATCGTCGAGTCGTCGATCGCGAATCCGATGACGGCGCACGCCAGGCCGACGACGACCGCCGTTGCCGACGCAGCGGTGCGATAGAAGTGTTCGTCGAATGCCGTTAGCCGCAACGGTAGGGGCACTGTGGGATCGACCTCGGCTTCCGGGGATCGTAGGCCGCCTCGGAGCAGGCGCACCTCGATCCCGATCGTATCCGGGACGGAACTGTCTGCGCCGCGACAAAAGCGGGCCGCCTTGAGTCGCCGACGCCGAGCATGTTCCACTCGGTGAGAAACCAGGGGAACATCGAGCACGACCATGCCGGACTAGCCTGTGGCACCGAATCTCCCGGCTTCTCGCCAGGCGTTGTCGACCTCATCCGGACGTCGGTGACCGCACTCGAGTTCGGTACCGGTTCGATCCCTGACCTTCGGAAGGCCAGAGGCCGCCCACACCCGCAATCCGTCGTCTTCCCACTGCACCAGGAACTGTCCGCCGTCGGCTCCGATGACGCCCGCGGCGTAGTCGCCGTCGTCGAACTCGACGGTGAAGTCCTCACCCGGATACATCCAGTAGTCCTCGCCCCGAGGTTCGAGCCAGAGAGTCAACATCCTGTCCGAGTGCGAGTTGGACAGGGTGATTTTGGGCACCGGCCGATCCTATGCACTGACGGCTCCGGCGATCATCATGGGCCGCTTGCTCGACACGTCAACAAAAACAAAGTGAAGGCTACCGAACGCACTCGGCATTTTCAGGGCAGTCAGATCGATCGAGCGTTCGAGTCGCCCGCCACGGTCGCAGTGTCTCGCCAACGATCGTTCGCGAGACATTCTGCGGCGAACCAGGTTCCCGCAGGTCGCCTCTGTAACGCTTGCCGTGTACAAACGGAACCTGCGCCGGGTCTAGCGACGTGCCTGCCGCTGGACCCGGGCACGGCCTGCAGGTGTTCAGTGGCCGATACTCTCCAGGTCGGCCACGTCCTCATCGGAGAGGGAAAGCCCAGCGCCGACGATGTTCTCACGCAGATGGGCTGTCGATGACGTGCCGGGGATGAGCAGGATGTTCGGTGAGCGCTGCAACAGCCAGGCCAACGCGACCGACATCGGCGTCGTCCCAAGCCGGGCCGCGACTCCCGAGAGCGCATCGGACTGTAGCGGCGTGAAGCCCCCCAGCGGGAAGAACGGCACGTAGGCAATGCCGTCGGCGGCGAGCCTGTCGATGAGGTCGTCGTCGTGGCGGTGGGCGAGGTTGTACAGGTTCTGCACGCACACGATGGGGGCGATACCGCGCGCCTCGGCGACCTGCTCGGTGGTGACGTTGCTGACACCGAGGTGACGGATCAGTCCCTCGCGCTGGAGTTCGACGAGCGTCTCGAACGCCTCGGCGAGCGAACCAGGCTTGGGGCCTTCGGCATCGCCCATACGCATGTTGACCAGATCGAGGGTCTCGACCCCGAGGGACTGGAGGTTCTCGTGGACCTGCTTGCGCAGATCTTCGGGTCGCCGGGCCGTGGGCCAGCCGCCTTGCGCGTCTCGGTTCGCCCCCACCTTGGTAGCGAGGAACAGCGACTCCGGGTAGGGATGCAGCGCCTCACGGATCAGCTCGTTGGTGACGCGCGGTCCGTACGCGTCGCTGGTGTCGACGTGGGTGATACCGGCCGCGACCGCCTCGCGCAATACGGCCAGGGCGCCGTCGTGGTCGGCGGGAGGCCCCATGACCCACGGGCCGGCGAGTTGCATCGCGCCGTAACCGAACCGGGTGATGGTCGAGTTGCCCAGTGTCCAGGTGCCGCCGGGAAGTGATGTGGTTGGCGCGTTCATCGTTGTGCCTTTCGCGTTTCGCCGTGGGTGGCGTTTCGGCCTTCCTGGACGAGTATTGAAGAGGTACTTCCCGTTGGGAAGTAGGCACTCTGAAGTGCGTAACTCTCCCACAGGTGAAAGTTGAGATCAGTGAAGCCAACGAAGGCCGCCCAGAGGGCGCAGGCCAAGACGGAGTACAACGCGTTTCTGGCGGTATGCCCCAGCCGCCAGCTCCTCGACCGGATCTCGGACAAGTGGGTCGTGCTGATCCTGTGCGCACTTGGCGGCGACGCAGCAGACAAATCCGACCAGCCCCGTGCATCGGATGCCGCACGAGCGATGCGCTACTCCGAGATCTCCCGCCTGCTGACGGGAGTCAGCCAGAAGATGCTGACCCAGACCCTACGAGCACTCGAACGCGACGGCCTACTCACCCGCACCGTGACGCCAACCGTCCCCGTCACCGTCACCTACGAGCTGACCGACCTCGGCCTCTCACTCCACCACCTGACACGCGACCTCAGGCACTGGGCACAGATCCACATGGATCAGGTCCTTGCCAACCGAGACAAGCACGACGCTCGCACTTCCTGACCCGACACAACCAACCGACCCCGACACCGCCACGCGGCACACCCTCGATTGCGATGAGCCACTCATGGTGCCGCGTAGTTGGCTTCCTGAGGATCCGGGTCCGGTTCCAATCTGGACCGGACCCCGGGAGTGGCTCGTTTCAGGATGCGACCCATCCCCACGGCCGTTGCCCCTGGTACCCGTGTATGCAGGCCAGTGGGTAGTCGGCTTGGCGGCGGGCATGGTCGGAGACGGCGGCGTGGCGTAATGCGAATAGGCACAGCTCAAAGGATCGGACGTCTCGCCCCGGTGTGCGTGCTCACCGACACCGTCGTCATACGTGGCGTTTGGCTCGAATTCGATCGTCAAGGAATGACTCCTATTGAGGACCAGCGCGGGTGGTGCCCGGCTCCCATTGCATCTCGGCGTCGAGCTCGGCGAGGCTGCCCGATGGGGTCCCGTTGGATAACCGCCGGCGTCGGCGGATGCAGCTTGCGCCGGCGGTCGCGCGAGATCGACTCGCGCGGAGTCTTGTTCGCTCTGTGGCCGGCCGAAGCAGTGGGCAGAACGCGCGCCTCGAGCGGCTGCTGGCCCGACCCGGAGCTCGAGAAGGACGCGCTGCGGGAGATCGCCGACGGAAATGGTGAGCGCGGGATCTGACATAGAAACCCGCTCCCACCGTGGTGGGGGCGGGCTTCTAGTTCTCTGCCTGGCCTCGAGGCTATGTCAGTGAAGCGGTTTTACGATTTCGAATCCACACGCTGAAAGAAGAAGCGCTTTCCTTGCGACGGAGACTGCGTGGGTTTCAACATGATCGGACTCCCCGGTGCAGCCGAGTCCAGAGACCAACACTGCGCAGGGACGGTTCCTCTGGCTGTTTCGATCGTGTAGCCGCCATCCGAGGAGGGCTGAATCCTCCACAGCTGCCCGAACTCTTTATGACCGATGATGCGGTCATTGGCATTATTTTCGCGTGCAGCCAGCCTCGACGGCAAGGCCCACAGCCTGTAGTGGCCTTGTATATCTGGATCTTCCTCGATCAACCATGCCTGATCGGCGACGACCTGACCGAAGACGGGCCCTGCCCCGAAGGGGTTGCCCATACCTATTGTCGGGTAGCTGAGAAGCTCGTCATAGATCTGATAGGTGCCTGGCTGCAGTGGTGGCATCTGCTGGAATGAGGCAGGTGTGGTGTCCACCCAGATCTGCGCAGCGGGACCGGCTTCCGTCGTCCAGTTGACTCCACCTGTTCCAGCGCTGGTCAAGTAATCGCCGTCGGATTCCAGAACACCCACTTGGGGTACCGCGTTCTCTTGCCCGTTGGCCACGACAAAGATATGCATCGTGCCACCGGTCGATGCCACGGGCATCGTCATGGTGATCTGGGTACTGCTGTTCACCGTGAACTGCGCGTCCCACTGCTTGAAGTTCACGTTCTCAACGAAGACCCGGCTGACCCCGGTGAAACCCGACCCGGTGATGACCATCTGAGCACCGCTATAACAGTTGACCGATCTGGGGGTGACGCTGGTGATTATGGCCTGCTTAGCCATTGCCCTGTACCTCCCATCATGTCGAACTACCATGTGTCGGGACACAACTAGCGTGGCAGCCCGCACGGTGCGATGCAAGCACGTAGCCGTACACGCGGGCCAGGGCGTCGTCGGAGATCTTCTCGCCTTTGATGATCTCGACCAGAGCGGATGTACTGATCTTGGTGTGTGAGGGTACTGTTGGTCGGCAGTCCTGGCCGCGGCGCCCACGTGACGAATTAGCGGCGGGGTCGGTGTCCCGAAATCGCGGTTTCGGCGGAAGTAGGTGAATACACCCCGCCGTTGCCCCGACCGTTGAGGAGCTATCCCGTCATGACCGGACACCGCAGCGAACCCGACCCGCCCTCGACCGACCGTTACCGGCCGGTCGTGGTGCCACTGGACCGGAACGGATCGACTACTGGCGTGGGGTCGTCGCCGACTGGGAACCCCTCGACCGTGCCCAACTCGACGGCATAGCCGCCATCCTCGACCGCGTCCGGGCACGGAAATGGGCATCAACAACAACAGTAGCGACCCGCACCGGTACCCGAACGCTGCCTGACGGCCCTCCTCAGGCCACAGAAACCCCGGCCCCGGTGCCAGCGTCACCCGCGACGCCCGCCCCGGGGCCGTCCTGCACCCAGGGCACGGTGCCGGGGCCGGACGGGGTCGGGGTTTTGTCCACGATCCGAGACGAGTCGAACACCGGTCCCGCCTTGGTGACCCGGGTCGATCTCTCATCACCCACCCGCGACACCCGCGCATAGATGTCCAACAACAAACCATCACCGGCCGCTACTGCGGTTTTGCCATGGCATTCACTCCCATGTGGGTAGGGGGCCACCAATCACATGGGAGCCCCGGCGAGCAGGGCCGACTCTGCATTCCCAAGGCCCGGAACAGCCCGCGCGATCAGCGGCATTATCGAGTGTCCCCGGGCTGCTACCTATGGGTTTGGTATCGGCCGTCGGCGGCCTCGGTGAGTCGGCTGGCCAGGGCGCGTACGGCGTCGTTGAGTGTGTCGGGGTGCTCGATGATGAACGGGCGGTTCAGGCCGGCGAGCAGCGCGGGAATCCAGTCGAGTTGTTCGGCGCGGATTCGGATCCGGACCCACGGGTTGGTGTCAGCGGGCTGCGAGTCGATTTCATGCACGGTCGCGATCGTCGCAGGGAGCAGCGGGCGGACCTGGGTGAGTGTGCCCTGGACTCGGATCGATACCTCGTGCCGATAGGGCGCGTTGGCTAATGCGGACAGCAGATGAGCGGCCGGCTCGAATCCGGTGGGCGGAGCGAACGTTCCGGGCTGTGTGCTCACCGCGGTGATGCGGTCCAGCCGGAACTGGCGTAGTTCGTCGCTGTTGCTGTCCATCCCTGTCAGATACCACCGGCCGGAGTGGTCGACGAGCCCGTAGGGGTGCACGGTCCGTTGGCTGGACCGCCCGTTTCGGTCGGTGTACCCGATTTCGACCGGTCGGTGCTCGCGGGTGGCCTCGGCGAGCCGGAGCAGGACGGCAGTCTCGACAGCCACTTCCGGGCGCGCGTCGGCGGTGAATGCGACGGTGTTGATCAGTGCGTCCAGCCGGGCCGTCAGACGTGGGGGTAGGACGCGGCGGAGTTTGGCCGTCGCGCTGTCGGCGGCGCGGGCGGCCGCTGTCGGCCGGTCGGCGCCGCGGCTGGTGAGGAGCCCGAGTAACACGGCCACCGCCTCGTCGTCGGTCAGCATCAACGGTGGCATTCGGTATCCGGGAGCGAGCCGGTATCCCCCGTAGCGGCCCCGCACCGATCGGACCGGGATATCCAGGTCGGTGAGATGGGTGACGTATCGCCTGACGGTGCGTTCATCGACGCCGAGCCGTCCGGCGAGTTCGCCGACGGTATGAGTACCGCCGGTCTGCAACAGCTCGAGCAGGGCCAGCACTCGGGCGGTGGGGCGCGTCATCGGGAAATTCTCGCATCCATACCGGGCGGAAACTGTCCGGTATCGGCTCTACCGTGGCGTGCGGCGGTGGAACCTCCGCCTCATCCGACAGCAGGAGCACACAATGAAGCTCGTCTCGATCCGTCTGATCACCGACGACATCCGGCGGCTGGTCAGTTTCTATCGCCACGTGACCGGTGTCGAAGCACACTGGGCTACACCGGATTTCGCCGAAATCGTCACACCAGCCGGCACCCTCGCGATCGGAAGCACCCGCACCGTGGCCCTGTTCGCTGCGGGCAGCGCGCACCCAGCCGACAATCACTCGGCGATCATCGAATTCCTGGTCGCCGACGTCGATGCCGATTACCGGCGGTTGCGAGCGACGGTCGAGGATTTCGTCAACGAGCCCACGACGATGCCGTGGGGGAACCGGTCGTTGCTGTTTCGCGATCCCGACGGCAACCTGATCAACCTCTTCACCCCGGTCACCGCGCAGGCCGCCGCGAAGTTCGCCGGTTGAAATCCGCTCATCGGCATCTCAGGATGCTTATACCGACATCGAGATCCTTTACCGGACAACGAAATTCGTATCCGTGGGTGAAGTCGAACACCCACCTGAGGGTCTTACCCCGGGATATTCTGGAGGTATGAGCACCTCGGAGGCGGTCCCGCACCCACCGGTCGCTGTTTTCCGCGAACCGAGGGCTGGGGGAACCGTCCCGAATCTGGACGTTCGTATACAGGCTGAGGCGCAACGGACTGCGATGGCATTGGACGAGGTCCCCACCCATGCCGGTCCGGTCGAGCGCACCACAGCGCTACAGCGGGCTGCTGCCGCGGCCGGCGGGCTGGTCGAGGCCATAGCGGCGGAGACCGAGATGGTGGTTGGCGAGGATTTGCCTGCCGAGTCGGTGAGTCAGTCGTTCTTCCGAGTCCGTGAGGTGGACTTGTCCGATCAGCAGGCAGCTCTGCACGGTGCCCTCGTCATCCATCGCGGTGTGCGGGACCTGAGCAGAGCCCCGCTCTCGGGTGCCGATCTGGCGGTAGAGACCGCGGGTATGCGGCAGGCCGTACTCGATCTCACCGGCGCCGCAGGGGATGACGGACCGTCCCTTGACTTCTCGACCAGTCCCGAGATTTCTGACGGAATTTCGCTGGAGGACGAGTGGACAGCCCGTTGGCTCGTCGGGCACCAGGTCCACGTTCTGTTCAACATCTGCGCAGCGGTCGCGGTGACCGACGCCGCGCATCATCTGCGCCACGGGGCGGGCGAGGCTGCACTGACACGGCTCGCACACGCGACCACCTACGTGCGTGGGTTTCCCGCTGCGATGATCCATGCCAGCACGATTCCGGTGGACTACTATCTGGCGGCTGTCCGCCCCACCATGCAGCCGCGAGAGGTCGCGACCCCGCTGAGTGGCCGACAGCACCGCGGCTACAAAACGTTCCGCGCCGCGATGAGAGACCTGCTCAAAGCTGTACCCGACACCTACGAGCAGTTGGTCGCGCGCGATCCGGCACTCGCCGACGCCCGGGACGCGCTGCTCGAGGCCGACCTCATCGACAGCGAACGCCATGTCACCCTCGCGTATTCGATGGTCCGGCTACGCCGCTCCATCGCGCAGCTGCCGACCGGCCCGGACAACGCAGTCGGCGAACTCCGGCTGATGCGGCACCGGCGGGCTGCCCAGTACGCACCGTTGATCCGATTCGGGGACCATTACATCGCCGACGCGGTGTCTGCCCTACGGCACGGATGACAGTCCTGTGCGCTGCGCCACCTCGATCTGAGAACAGTTGCCCTGCCGCTGATGTGCTGAACCGGGAGAGAGCGTCGATGCACGAAATCGCTGACACCGTCGACTTCGCGGACCTGGAGTTGACTCCTGCTGATACAGCCGAGATCGACCGACTCGCTCGAACCCTGTGCACGGGAGACCACGACCGGGTGGACGACCCTGCGTGGGTCGCGCGGGCACGTCATTCCTGGGATGCGTTGCCGCTGAGGCTGCGTCGCGGCGTTCGGCAGTTCCGCCGGCACTCGGGACCGTTGGGGTCACTGGTGATCCACGGCCTGCCGGTCGACGAGACGATGCTGCCCGCCACACCCTCGACATCGGATTCGGTGCAGCGTGCGGCGATCGTCTCCGCTGCCGTACTCACCATGGTCGCCTGCGGGGTCGGTGACCCAGTCGCGTATCTGGCCGAGAAGTCCGGTGCCCTCGTGCAGGATGTCGTACCGGTGCGTGGCAAGGAATCCTTCTCGGGAAACGCCGGTTCGGTGTTGCTGACCTTCCACAACGAGAACGCCTTCCACCTGCACGAACCCGACTATGTGCTGCTGCTGTGCCTGCGCGCCGACCACGACCGGGTTGCCGGTCTGCGTACCGCCTGCATTCGGCAGGTACTGTCCTTGCTCAGCGTAGCGACCCGGGAAACGCTGTTCGCACCAGAATTCATCACCGCACCGCCGCCCTCCTTCCCCTCGGACAACACCGCGCGCTCACCCCAGCCGCTGCTTTCCGGCGCCATCGACGACCCCGACATCCGGATGGCCACGATCGCGACAACCGCGCTGACACCGCGCGCCGAGGCAGCACTGACCGAATTCGGCCGAGCCTGCAACTCTGTCGCCCGCACCACGGTACTCACACCCGGTGACCTGGCCCTTATCGACAATCGGGTCACTGTCCATGGCCGCACCGCCTTCCAACCTCGCTACGACGGCGCCGACCGCTGGGTGCAACGCACGTTCGCCATCGCCGACCTGCGCCGCTCCCGCGACCACCGGCCACACGACGGATACATCCTCACCCGCTGATCAGAGGGCGAGCATGGCGGCAGCGACCTGGTCGGCCGCGGCAACCCGCAGGGCGGTACCCATGTCGTCGAGGACGAGCAGTCGCGCCGCGGGGATTTCGGCGGCGAGGACCTTGCCGTTGCCGACCGGGAAGAACGGGTCGGCGCGACCGTGCACCACGAGCGTGGGGACGTCGAGCTCACCGAGCCGCTCCCGCCATCGGGGGGTGCAATCGATCCGGGAGAACACCATCCCAAGCTGGTTCGCCTGGTGCACCGTGGGATTGCTCGACGGCGTCCGGTCCCAGATTCGGGCCGCCATCGCCTTCGCTTCCTCCGGATCGTTGCCCATCGCCTCGGCACCCTCGGCGGCGAACGCCGCGACGGCATCCCGGTCGGTCCAGTCCGGCCGCGGGCGGGAGAACAACGCGGCCATGACCGTGGCGTCGTGGTCCGGCAGGTCCTCGTCGACCGGGCCCGGCGCCACCGGCCGGGTGCCCACGAGGGTCAGTGCGGAGAACACGTCCGGGTGTTCCAGCGCGGCGACCTGGGCGACCATCCCGCCGACGCCGACCCCACCGAGATGTGCGGTCTCGGCACCGAGCACCCCAACCAGTGCGGCCGCGTCGGCGGCGAGATCCCGCAGGTCGTAGGCCGGATTCTCCGGGTCGAGGGTCGTCGACGCGCCGGAGTCACGCAGGTCGTAGCGGACCACGCGCCGCCCGCCCGAGGCGAGCCGCTCGCACAGCGCGTCGGGCCAGGACAACATCGTTGTGCCGCCGACCAGCAGGACCAGCGGATCGTCCGCACGGCCGAAATTCTCTACGCCGTGATCCACACCGTTCGCCCGTACCAAGGTCATGCCTGGACTCCTGTCTGTCGATATCTCCAGAGGTATCGACGACGGATACACCCGAAAGTCATCGGTGCAGCCGAAATCACGTTGCACCCGAAGCTACTTTGCACCTCTGGCAACGGACCGTAGTCCGGCATCGTCTGCACGCGTGACGGTGGGGACCGCTGCCCGGTACGACACAGCAGGCTCAGGCGCGCAGCAGTGCGGCTTGGACCTGGCGCAGGCGGTCGACATCACCGCGGAAGCCGGCCACGGCGTCGTTGTACAGGAATGCTTCCCAGAGCCTGACCAGTGCGTAGGCCAAGGTGGCGCGTTCGATCGGCGGGCGATAGCCCTGTTCCTCGGCGCGCTCGATGAGGCCTTCCACGACGGCGACCGCGGCTTGGTGGACGGGACCGTCGCTGCGGGTGATCAAGCGCAGCGCCCCGGTCGACTCGTTGTCGAAATAGGTGCGCAGCGAGTCGTCCTCGACCAGCCAGTGGATGCAGCGATCGAGGATCTCGTTGAGGCGTTCGGCACCGGTGGTGTCACTGGTGCGATCGGCGTAGGCGACCATCCGCTCGAGCTGGCGGGCGATCGCCGCGCCGAGCAGCCCGTCGCGGGAACCGAACCACCGGTAGATGCTGGTGCGGCCGAGGCCGAGCTGGGCGGCGATGGCGTTCACGTCGACGCGATTGCCGGACAGGAAGACCTCGACCGCGGCTCGCAGCACGTCGTCACGGCTGGCCGCGGCAGGGCGTCCCGGCGCTCTCGTCCCCTCTGCTCGCGTCACATCGCACAGCATAAGCGCTCCTTCGCGGCTACCATTTGATACATACGCATCTCTGTGTAACATACTCGACCATGCAACTGGCACTCACCGAGGACGAGCTCGCCTTCCGCGACGAGCTACGTGCTTTCTTCCGGGACGAGATCCCCGCCGACATCCGTAATCGAGCCAGGCACATGGCCGAACTCAGCAAGGACGACATCGTCACGACCCAGCGCATCCTGCATGCGCACGGGCTGGCTGTGCCGCATTGGCCGGTCGAATGGGGTGGCCGCGACTGGACCCCGATCCAGCGCCACATCTGGCACGACGAAATGCAGCTCGCGTCGGTCCCGGAGCCGCTCACGTTCAACACCAACATGATCGGGCCGGTGATCGCGCAGTTCGGCTCGCAGGAGATGAAGCAGCGCTTCCTGCCCGCCACCGCGAACCTCGACATCTGGTGGTGCCAGGGCTTCTCCGAGCCCGACGCCGGTTCCGACCTGGCCTCGTTGCGCACTGTCGCCGTTCGGGACGGCGACGAGTACGTGATCAACGGCCAGAAGACCTGGACCACCGCCGCCCAGAGCGCGGACTGGATGTTCTGCCTGGCCCGCACCGACCCGGACGCACCCAAGAAGCAGGCAGGCATCTCGATGCTGCTGTTCCCCCTGGACTCCCCCGGTGTCACCGTCCGGCCGATCGAGCTGATCGACGGCGGTTTCGAAGTCAACGAGGTGTTCCTGGAGAACGTGCGGGTGCCGGCGGATCAGCTCGTCGGCGTGGAGAACCAGGGCTGGACCTACGCCAAGTTCCTGCTCGGCAACGAGCGCACCGGCATCGCCGCCGTCGGGCAGACCAAGGTGCGGCTGTGGCTGGCCAAGGAATACGCCAAGCAGACCCGGCTCGACACCGGCACCCTGCTCGACGATCCCGTCTTCGCCGCCCGCATCGCCGACCTCGAAAACGAGCTGCTGGCACTGGAACTCGTCCAGATGCGGGTTGTCGCGGGCTCGGCCGACGGCGCCCCGAATCCGGTGTCCTCGATTCTCAAACTCCGCGGCACCGAACTGCAGCAGGCCGTCACCGAACTGTTCGTCGACATCGCGGGCCCGGAATCCCTCGCCGCCGAAGCCGACACCCCGGACTGGGCGCGCCGCAGCACCGCCACCTACCTGAACTACCGCAAGACATCGATCTACGGAGGATCCAACGAGGTGCAGCGCAGCATCATCGCTTCGACGATCCTCGGACTGTGAGGCACCGCCATGGATTTCGAACTCAGCACCGAACAGACCATGCTGCGCGACACGGTGCGCAGCGTCCTGACCCGCCACTACACCCCCGAACGCCGCCGCGAGGTCATCGGCGGTGAGCTCGGCTGGGACCCGCAGGTGTGGTCGACCTTCGCCGAGATCGGCCTGCTCGGCCTGACCATCTCGGCCGAAGACGGCGGCATGGGCGCCGGCCCGATCGAGACCATGCTCGTGCTCGAGGAACTCGGCCGCGCCTTGGCACCGGAACCCGTCCTGGACTGCGCACTCCTGCCCGCCGCGATCATCAGCCGGGCCGGTACCGAGACCCAGCGCAAAGAACTCCTGCCCAAGATCGCCGACGGCGAGTTGCGACCGGTCTTCGCTCACGCCGAGCCCGGCACGCGGTGGCCCTCCACGCGCATCGGCACGCAGGCGTTGCCGCACGGTGACGGCTGGCAGCTGGCCGGGCGCAAACACCCTGTCGCCTACGGTGACAGCGCCGACCGGCTCATCGTCAGCGCGGCTCTGCCAGGCGGCGGCACCGCACTGTTCCTCGTCGACCCCACCGCACCGGGCGTGACCAGGACCGGGTTCCGCACCCACGACGGCAGGCACGGCGCCGACATCGAATTCGACGGCGCGGCAGCCGAACTGCTCGGCACACCGAACGACGCCGGCGATCTCATCGCCGACGCGATGATCACCGCGCAGGCGGCACTGGGCGCCGAAGCGGTCGGGGCGATGGCCGAAGCGCTGCGGCTCACCACCGACTACCTCGGCACCCGCAAGCAGTTCGGGGTCGCGCTGCGCAGTTTCCAGACCCTCACCCAGCGCGCCGCCGACATGTACGTCTCGCTGGAGCTGGCACGCAGCATGAGCCTGTACGCGTCGATGTCGCTGGCTGACGGTGTCGCCGATCCCATGGTCGCGTCCCGCGCGAAACTGCGAATCGGGCGCTCGGGCAGGCACATCGGGCAGGAGGCCATCCAGATGCACGGCGGCATCGGCATGACCGCCGAATACCCCGTCGGGCATTACACCGCACGCCTGACCGCCATCGAGCACACCCTCGGTGACTCGAGCGATCACCTGCGCTACCTGGCCGGGCACGTCGCCGACCACCAGCTGGCCGAAATCTAAAGGGCACTGCTCGACATCGCCGCCGCGGCGATGTCGAGCAGTTCCCCGATCAACCCCGGACCGCGACCGCGTCCACCTCGAACAGCATCCCCGGCAGCGCCAGCGCGGCAACGCCCAGCAGGGTTTGCACCGGCGGCCGCTCACCCCAGATCTCGGCGATCTTCTTCCCGAGGATCGTCAGCTTGTCGAGGTCGTGATCGACGATGAACGTCCGCAGCTGCGCGACATCGCCGTAGTCGAGCCCGGCCGACCGCAACGCGATCCCGAGATTGCCGAACGCCCGCTCGACCTGCCCCGCGAAATCCGTGGTCGTCGTGTGCCCGTCGCCGTCGGAGTCGTACTGACCCGCGATCAGCACGAGTTCCCCGGTCACCCGCGCGACGTGGCTGTAGCCGAACCCCGTCGGATCGTGCAGCTCGGCCGGATTGATGATCTCCACAGACACGTGTCTCTCCTGTCGTCGCGAACGGTTCGCACTGAGGTGACGACGCAGGCATCGCGAGTGTGACAACACGGTGATCGGAGAAACTTCGCGCGCCCGCGAGTGACGCACCCGCCAGGCCGCAGGCTCAACGCACGGCTAGGCGTAACACCGACCGAGGAACCGCACCACACCTGAAGTCCCACAAGCATTTCCGACGTTGGCGCCCGTCTCAGGTGCATGGGTAGTGTCACAGCGTGAACGTCTCGGAGCCGGTGAACCGCGAGATCGACAACATCGTCGGCGAGTTGACCCGCCAAGACCCCTTCCGCGTGTGGAGGACCGCCGTCGACAACCACATTGCCGCCGCGGATCCGGAGTTCGTCGTCGCCCTCGCCCGTGCGTCCGCCCCGAAAGTCGATCCCGACCTGGGCCGAGCGTTGCTCGACTCCGCGTTCCGGTCTCTCCTCGGCGCACAGGTACCCGGAAAGGTGACCGCCGCACTGCACGTCGTCGCGGTGATGCGGCCGACGAAACGCCGGGTCCGGCACCTCGCGGCCCTGCTCGCCGGACTGCTCGACGCCGACGATGCGGTCACGGCCTTCCTCCAGGCCGGTGCGGCCGGGCCGATCGCGGAGGAACTGCGCGCCTGTCTGCTGCACGAGCTCCTCTTTCGTGGCGTCACCGTGACGGAACTCGACCCCATCGCGCGGTGGACCGCCTCGCCGCACTGGGCACGCCATCCCCTTCGCCCACTTCCGCTGCAGCGCACAGACTTCGAACACGATCTGCCGATTCGCCACTACAGCGGAAACGGGTCGTCGGTTGCCCTGCCGTTCGACACCGATCCGACCCCGGCGCTGAGCAGACATACCCGCATCGCCCTCCCGAGGGCCCGTGAGACAACGACCCCGGAATCGACCGAACAGCTCGAGCAGGCCGTCGCCAACTGGAAAACCCACTCCAACGGCCGCATCGAAGCCCGCACCTTCGCGCTCACCAGCATTCCCGATCCCGCTACGGCCGCCGCAGTCCTCGAAACCCTCCCCCTCGCCTGCCTGCAGGCCCGTCACCCCGCCGCGACCGACCTGGTGGTCACCCCGTCCACCCCCGCCCGGGTCTGGCGAATCCTGTTCGCCGCGGCGGCCAACGGCGGCGCCTACAACAGTGGCGAGGGCGTCGGATACGGCCGGCTCGCCGCCTGGCAATCCCTCGCGGCTCTGTGCGGCGCCACCGACATCGACACCATCGCCGCCATCACCCGCCGCGCGAACGACGCCCGCTGGTTCACCTTCTCCGCCGACACCCCGTGGTTCGAACGAATCGCCTGGGACCTGGGCGTGTTCGCCATCACCCCCGACCCGTCCGTGTCGGTCCTCGCCGCCACCGACACCGACTGACACCGGCATGGCAGCATCGCCGTCATGCCCATGACCGAAGATCCGCTCGCCGCCACCCGCGCGGCTCCGCCGTCGACCTGCACCGACTGCCACACTGCAGGATCGGCCTGCGTGGCGGACCATAGGGCGGTGGATCAAGATCAAATCAAGAGCCGTGCGGCTGAACTCGCCAAGGCACTCGGAGTTCGAGCACCGCAGGTGAAATCAGGCACGCTGCCACGGTGGTGGTTCCCCGACGGTGTGTGGATTCGTGCGCTGGTGTGGAACCCCGTCATCGTGATCGGAGCGGCGTTCGACGATCTATCGGCGAGTGAGCGTGATGGCGTGCTCGCCGCGGCGGCGGTGCGCGCGGAGATGCTCCGTAAGGCCATGTTCAAGTACGTCATAGTTTTCGCGATCGCTATCGTGCCGATCCTGGCGCTCGAACTGGCCTTCTTCGAGCTCGGCGTTTCGTTCGCGCCGGCCATGACGCTGGTGTTCACACTGTTCCCGGCCCTGTATCTGACGTCCGTCATCCTCTGGTCCCGCCGCTTGGTCTTTCGCTCGGACGCGCGGCTCGCCGACGTGATGGGACGTGAGTTCGTCGAACCACTGCTCGATCTCGATCGCCGGGTGCGTTATCGGCGCAGGGGCGTGATCGGTATGGTGTTCGATCTGGCCTGCCCCGCCGAAACCCGCCGCGCCGAAGCCATCTCGTATGCGGATTCGAGCCGACCGGCGCAAGCTGACCACAACATCGCGAAGGCTGACAACTGACATGACCCCAGGCACACTGACCGTCGATCCCGATCAACGTCAGATCCGGCGCTACGAATGCCCGTGCTGCGCCGAGCCGGTCGAGCGCACGTGGAACATGGTCAGCCGCGACGGTATCGCCTATGCCGCGTACTTCGCGAACAGCTACCACCATGCAGACCAGGACCACGACACCTGGATCGACGTCATTATCGGCACCTGGGGTGAGGACTCCATGACCGACCATGTCACCTTCGGCTGCCGGGTCGGACCGGTCAAGAACAGCCCCGCCCCCGCCGCGACCCTGGTGGCAGCCTGCCAGGACGGATCTGCGAGCGAGCTCCATGGCGTGGTGCTCTCACGCGAGGACGGCCTCGTCCACCCACGCCTCCCGGAATTCTGGAGCGTCGTCGACTACGTGCTGGCTAACGACCCAACCGTCAACTCCCACCTCTACGGGTAGGACCGGTCAGGGTCGGCCACCACTATGGTCAGCCGAGTGGGCTGTGGCCCAACAGGACCCGGCCGCTGAAGCGAGTCTGCTTTGCCCTCGGCAGCGGGTGGAACTGGCAGCCGTGGATATCGCGGTAGAGGCGTTCGAGGTCGCATGAGCGCGAGTAGCCCGCGCCGCCGGTCGTCTC
Organism: Nocardia sp. NPDC060259; assembly: GCF_042728775.1. Lineage (NCBI taxonomy): Bacteria > Bacillati > Actinomycetota > Actinomycetes > Mycobacteriales > Nocardiaceae > Nocardia > Nocardia sp. NPDC060259. Next base: position 17,842 of record NZ_JBHXAY010000013.1, on the reverse strand, counting down.
GATCGCCAGACGCACCGTGGTGATGAGGGCGTCGGCGGCGACGGTTTTGCGGCTCAGGGTCCGGCCGGCGTACTCGTCGGTGTTGGCGAAACCGAGGTTGTCGGAGTCGGTGAACATGGCGGCGACGAGGTCGGCGGCGGTGGTGTAGGCGTTGAGCATCTCGCCTGCCGACTGCAGCGTGTGCGGTTCGGCACGGCCTGCCAGCAGTCGCGCGGTGAGCTCGACAGCGGAGTCGGCGACACCGAGGTAGGCGGCGAGCACCAGGGGAAGTGCCGCGCCGATCACCACGTTCAGCACCGGCGGCCACACCCCGGCGGGACGAATCAACGACACCGCCGCATCGGGGACGAACACGTCGTCGAGGACCACGGTATGTGAGCCGCTGGCCCGCAGGCCCAACGTGTCCCAGGTCTTGTCGATGCTCACCCCGGGCGCGGTCATCGGGATCGCGCAGTGCAGCACCTGCTCGCTCTCGCCCTCGAAACGGACGCTGGTGACGAGCACATCGCCCACCTCACAACCGCTGGCAGGCGCTTTGCGGGCACTCACCCGATACCCGCCGTCCACGCGCACGGCCGCACCGTTGGAGTCCACCCAGTCCGAAGCGCCGGTGCTCACCAGGATCGCGCCTGCCGCCACCTTCGCGAACACCGCCGAGGCGTCCACGCCGTGGTTGTGCCGCCACACCTGGGCGGCGACGAGATGAGAGTGCATCGCGAACGCGACAGCGGTCGACGGGTCGTGCCTGCCGAGTTCTCGCAGGATCTCTCCCATCTCCTGGTGGCTCGCGCCGCCGCCCCCGAACTCGGTGGGCACGAGCGCGGCGGACAGGCCGCTGGCCCGCAACCGGTCGAATGCGACGGCGGAGATCTCGCCGGTGCGGTCCCGCTCGGGCACCTCGGGGCGCAGCGATTCACCGATCTCGCGCGCCAGGGCAACGCGGTCGGTGGTGGGCGTGGTGTCGGTAAATGTGGAAGTCATGTTTCGAAGGTAGGAACCGCCGCGATAACCAGATAGTCCAGAAAGTGGACTCCCCCGGTCCTGAAAGTGGACCCCGTCGGTGAGGTGACCATGACGACTACGACCGCAGGCTACGGCCAATACTGCCCCATCTCCCGCGCGCTCGACGTGCTCGGCGAACGCTGGTCGCTGCTGATCCTGCGCGACCTCTACCTCGGCACCACCCGCTTCAACGACCTCGCCCGCGGCCTGCCCGGCCTCTCGCGCAGCCTGCTCGCCAAACGGCTGCGCCAGTTCGAACGCGCCGGGCTGATCGAGAAGATCGGCACCGAACACCTGCTCACCGATGCGGGCACCCAACTCCAACCGATCCTGTTCGGACTCGGCGAATGGGGCGCACGCTGGACCTTCGGCGCACCCCGCGACGAAGAGCTCGACGCGGCACTGCTCGTCTGGTGGATGCACACCCGCGTCGACACCGCGAGCCTTCCCGGCAGACGGAACGTCCTGCAGGTCCGGTTCACCGACGACGTGCGGCGATTCTGGATCGTCGTCGAAGGCGCAACGCCCTCGGTGTGCGAAACCGATCCCGGCTACCCGGTCGACGTCACCATCGTCGCGGACGTGGCAACGCTCTACGAAGTGTGGCTGGGCCGGATGCCCCTGAGCCATGCCCAGCGCACCGGCCAGGTGGTGTTCACCGGCCCACCCGCGCTCACCCGCAGGATGTCCACCGTCCTGCGACTGAGCCCCGTCGCCGGATACGTCCGCGAATCGGCCATGGCCGAGGACGCGACCGCCCGTGCGTCCTGACTCGCTCAGGAACTCGCATCGCCCGGCCGATCGGCGATCTCCATCGCCCACGCGTACAGCCCTGCCGGATCGCCGACGGTTTCCCGCACCGCCGAACTGACCAACGTGCCGATCCCCGCGCTCAGCAGATCGTAAAGGCCCAGGTGCACCCACTCCCACAGCATGCTGTCGATGTTGTAGGCGAGCATGGCGCGCTCGACCCGGCCGCGAATCTCGTCGACTTCCGCGGGCGACACCCCCGCGCGGCGCAGCCGATCCAGCGTGGCGCGGACATCGTCGGGATCGAAGGAGGTATCGAGGAACGGTTCGAGCAGGTCAGCCCAGACATCAGGCCTTCGCCGCACCGGAATACCGTGACGGGTGGCGAAGTCATCGAGCTCGGAGCGCTGTGCGGCGAGGACGAACAGTGTCTCGCCGCGCACGGTACGCACCTCCGGCGGCGTCGCCCGCGGATCGACATCACGGATCTCCGCGAGACCGATCGCCCCACTCGGGTAGACCGTCGCGCCGGGGAACTCATAGCTCGCGAAACGGATCTCCGTGTCGGCGAAGACGGCGTCCATCGGTCCATGATGGCGGTCCAGAGACACATGCCACGGCCCGATGATCCACCAAATGAGAAAACGTGGCAGTTATCACTACCGGGCCCGCCATGTTGGCAACGGCCGTAATCAAAACGTTAGGGTTTCGTCATGGTACGTCACGGAGCAGCGCACACCGACACGGACGTGCCGAATGTTCCTCTCCCCCAGCAACATCCGGCACATCTCGAACTCGTCGGCGATTCCACCAACGTCGCCGAAACGCCGTCAGGCCAAGTCGATGACCATTTTCCGCGACTCGGTGACACCAGTTTCCTCACCACCGCGGCCCGGCACCGGCTCGCCGCCTACATCCACACCAAGCTCGCCGAGCTGGCGGAGATGCCGTGATCGCGTCCCGATGACCTAGGCTCGAACGCCAGGAGCATCGGCGACAGACTGATTCGCGCGAGGAGTGGCGACGTGAGCGGCAGCGACGCAGCGGTCGTCCTTCCCGAACAGGTACGGACCGAACTGCGCCGCGGCGTGCGCAGCGTCCTCGTCGACACCGCCGCCCTGCGCCTGGTCCGCGAACGATTCGACGACGTCCAGGCCGTTTCCCTACGCCGCTACCTCGAAGCCTCCCAGTCGGCGAACACCCTGCGGGCCTACCGCACCGACTGGATAGCCTGGGCGGGCTGGTGCGCGGCCGAGCAACGCCAGGCGCTGCCCGCCGACCCACTCGACGTCGCCGTGTATCTCGCCGCGGCCGCCGATGCCCGCCGCGACAGCGGCGCCTGGGCATTCAGCCCCGCGACGCTGGACCGCAAGTCCGCCGCCATCGCCGCAGTCCACGCCGCCAACGGACTCCCCTCGCCGACGCGTTCTGATGTCGTCCGGCTCACGCTGCGCGGCATCCGGCGCACCCGGCGCACCCCGCCGACCCGCAAACGGCCGGTCCTGCTGCACACCCTAGATCAACTGCTCGCCGAACTTCCCGAACCCGGCTGGCCCACCGAACCAGCCCGTCGTCGCGATGCTCTCGCACTCCTGGTCGGATTCGCCGGCGCGCTGCGGCGCAGCGAGCTCGCGGGCCTGCGAATCAGTGACGTCCACGTACGCACCGATCACACCACCGGCGAGCCACTGCTCGTCGTACACCTGCCGACCACGAAGACCGACCCCACCGGCGTCGCCGAACAGCGCATCGCCCTGCCCCGCGGCAAACACCCCCGGACCTGCCCGATCTGCGCGTTCGCCGATTGGGTCCGGCTACTGGAGGTCCACGCCGACGCGGGCGATCCCGGCACACGGTCGTGGGCGGCCGAACACCCCGTGCACGACACGACGATCCATCGCTGCCACGGCTTCACCGGCACACCGCTCAGCACGGACACCGAACGCCCGCTGTTCCCCACCATCAACCGGCACGGTTCCATCGGCGCAGCCCCGCTGTCCGGGCGAGCGGTCGCCGAGCTGGTCAAACGCTATGCCGCTCGGGCAGGCCTCGACCCCGACCTGTTCTCCGGCCACTCGCTGCGGGCAGGCTTCGCCACCCAAGCCGCACTCGGTGGAGCCAGCGACCGCGAGATCATGCGCCAGGGCCGCTGGGCGAACCCGCGCACGGTGCACGGCTACATCCGCACCGCGAACCCGCTCGAGGACAATGCCGTCACCAAGCTCGGTTTGTGACGATCAGCTGATCCGGTCCAGCCGGAAGATGCGGAACTCGCGGCCGCCGGAGAGTTCGAACTCCATCTCGTAGCCGGGCCAGAACTCCACGACCTGATCCCAGACGCGCTTTCGCTCGACACCGGTGATCTCCGTGACCGTCACCGGGAACGACGAACTGCTGTTATAGCGAACCGAGGCGGTGCGTGCCGCGCGCAGGTTCGCCGACCACGCCGGATGTTGCGGCTTGCCCCAGTTCGAGCCGACGAGATAGAAGCCGTCACCGTCCGGGACACACAGCAGTGACGTGGTCCGCGGCTGACCCGACTTGCGACCGACCACGGTGACCTCGATCGACGGGAGGCCGGCCAGGTCGAGAACTCCCCACCGGCCGCCGCTGAGCCTGCGCAGCAGTCGTTCGGCCGGTAAGACGACGCCAGAGCCACGCATCACCCAGGGCTGTGTGGCGAACTCGCGTGCGAGGGCAGGTAAGGGATTCCACGCCATCCTCGAATCCTGGCTCGAGGGAAACGGATCCATCGACTCAGGACGGTCCCTTGAGAGGCAACTCACTCGACTTCCCGGAGTGCCGTCGCGACATGCGGAGACTGCCCCTTTCCTCGTCCGTGCTGGTGAGTTGTCGGAAAGTGAAGAGTTCGTTCCTACCGGTGGTGGGCGTAGGTGGGATGGTGAAGGTATTGCATAAGTAGATGCGCATATCTACGTATGGACATGTTCAAAATTGACCTTCGAGTTCGTTCGCCGCCGCACCGACCTGATTCCCGGAATCCACCTGCCCAATGCCGCACACTGAAACACTCCCCTCCCCTTTCATGCCAGGAGTGAGTGTCATGCCCTCCCCCAGTGGTCGCCGATTCCTTGTCACGGTCGCCTTGGCCGCCGCGGCGCTGCTCCCGGCCAGCCTCTCCCCCGCCCTCGCTCGACCTCCCGCACCCGCTCAGCTCGCACCCCTCGGACCCGATTTCCTCTGGGGCGTAGCGGCTTCCGGCTTCCAAGCCGAAGGCGATGCGCCGGACAGCAATTGGCGCCGGTACGCCGAGTCGGGCGCCACCGACGACCCGTACCTGAATTCGGTCGACTTCCGCACGCGCTACCGATCCGACATCGCCCTCGCCGCGGATCTCGGTGTGCGTGTGTACCGCATCGGCATCGAGTGGGCGCGCGTGCAACCGCAACCCGGCGTCTGGGACGAGAGCGCACTCGCCTTCTACGACGATGTCGTACAGGCGATCACCGAGGCGGGCATGCGACCCATGCTGACCCTCGACCACTGGGTGTACCCGGGCTGGGCCGCGGATCGGGGTGGCTGGCGCGATCCCGAGATCGTGACGAACTGGCTGGCCAATGCCCGGCGCGTTGTCGACCGCTTCGCCGGCGTCGACCCGCTCTGGGTGACCTTCAACGAGCCGACGTTCTACCTGGTCAACGAACTGCGCCGGGGCGGTATCGGCGCGACGGACGCGCTCACCATGGGCGAGCGAATCACGCAGGCGCACAACAGCATCTACGACTACATCCATGCCGTGCAGCCCGGCGCCCAGGTCACCAGCAATGTCGCCTACATCCCCGCCGCCGACGACGCGGTCAGCGGCCCACTGCTCGACCGGATCTCGGCCCGCCTGGACTACATCGGCATCGATTACTACTACGGCCTGTCCCCCACCCAGCTCGCCGTCCCCGATTTCGACCGGCTCTGGACGATCCCACTGCAGGCCGAAGGCATCTACTACGCACTCGACCACTACGCGCGCCGCTTTCCCGGCAAGCCCCTCTACATCGTCGAGAACGGCATCCCCACCGAGAACGGGCTGCCGCGCACGGACGGCTACACCCGCGCCGATTCGCTGCGCGACACCGTCTACTGGTTGCAGCGCGCCGTCGCCGACGGCATCCCGCTGATGGGCTACAACTACTGGAGCCTCACCGACAACTACGAATGGGGTTCCTACACACCACGTTTCGGCCTCTACACCGTCGACGTGCTGACCGATCCCACCCTTACCCGCAAGCCGACCGACGCCGTCGCGGCCTACCGGGCGATCACCGCACTGGGTGGTGTCCCTGCCGACTATCGACCGACCCGCGGGCCCGTGCCGTGCTCCCTGGTCGACGCGCTGACGAGCTGCACCGATCCCGTGTCGGTCCCGCGGTAGCGGTTTCGGGACCCGCCGGGTGCTCTACACTCGGGCGGGTGTCGAGCGCAACGTCACGCCCCTCCAGCGCCGTGAGCGGCAGACAAGCCCGATGGCAGCCGCACAACGACAGCCGCCGGGAGCGGATCGTGCTGTCGGCGGTCGAGTTGATCGAGCAGGCGCCCGCAGGCGTCGAGGTCCCGATCGTGCAGATCGCCGAGAACGCCGGCCTCGCGAAATCCGTGGTCTACCGGCAGTTCGCCGGTCGTGACGAGCTGGATCGCCGGATCAGGAGCGAGATCGCCGACCGGTTCGTCGCCGACATCGAAGACGCCCTCGATATCGGCGACGGGTCCATCCACGAAATCCTCGTGCGCACGGTCGGCGGCGTGGTCACCTGGATCGAGGAACATCCACGGCTGCACGAGTTCCTGCGCACCGGCCCGTCGGAGACCGATCCCGATGTCGACGCGATGAGCGCGCTGATCGGGACCATCGCTGCGTCCACCAGGGCGCTGGTCACCGGTCTCGCCGGTGTCGTCGGCGTGACCGACGACAGCTCGGCCGACACGATGACCTTCGCCATCGTGTCGATGACCGAAGCCACCGTCACCCGCTGGGCCAACGACCCGAACCCAGTGCTGACCAGGGAGCAACTGATCGAGGAGGTCGCCTCCTACGCCTGGCACGTCGTCGACGGCGTCGCCCGGAGGCACGGCCTCACCCTCGATCCCGATCAGCAGCTCGTCGAGATCATTTCCCAGCTGGCCGCCGGTGACGTCGGCTGAGCCACCGCCACCGACCGACATTCACGCGATCCGGCGTGTACCGCGCTCGGGCTCGCTGCGATACCGCGAGGCCGGGCCGTCGACGCCGAGTGCCCGCCACATCCGGCGCGCGGTCGGGTTCATCAGGCCCAGGTCGTCGGCCAGTTTGCGCATGTCGCCGAAGTAGCCGGACAGGATCTTCTGGGAGTGCTCGGACTTCCAGAACGCCTGCTCGATCACCTCGTGCGGAATATCGAATTCACGCTCGAACGACCGCGGCGGCGCCATGATCTCCCCGGCCAGCCAGCGCATGGCGATCGGGAACGCCACCGAACACGCGCCACGGTTGAACTTGCCCATCCGCCCGATGTGCGCGGCGAGGAATTCGCCGGCGAAGGAGATGTGGCGCGCTTCCTCGGCGATGTGGATCTCCATGGTGCGCAACACCATCGGCGGCATCGACGCGCCCTCGCGGATCACAGCTTTCTGGTAGTGGTCGATCGGTTCCTCGCCGCCGAGGATGCCGATGAACAGGATCGTGTGGGCGTAGCCGCCCGCGACACCGATCAGCGGGGAGAGCGCCTTGAACAGCGGCCGCATGCCCGGCACGTCGATGCCGATGCGATTCACCAGTTCCTGGAACATCTGGATGTGGTTGCACTCTTCGGTCATCTCGTGCAAGCAGTACCGGAACTCGGGCGAGCCGTTGGGCAGCTTCATGATGTACTGCATCATTCCGCGGATCAGGATGCTCTCGAAGGCAGCGCCGACCTTGATGACATTGGCGGTGCGCCACTTGCCGATCGCGATCTGCTTGTCGAGCGGCTGGTCGCGGTACCACTGGGTCGCGCCCAGCGGATCGACCTCGGGCGAGAGCACCCAGCGCACATCGTTCGGATCAAGGGCGAGCTCCGGCGAATCCCAGTCGATATCGAGGTAGGGATCGAAATGCCGGTCGACGGACCCCTGCGAAAGGGTCGCCAGCGCATCTCGGTACTCCTCGGTGATGAGTCCGCCACGGCTCGATTCGGTCAGCGTCATCGGTGCCTCCTCGGTTCGCGTCCGGCGCAGGCACTGTAAGCACCATCACACCGGCTGCCCCGAGAATAACTGAGACTTCCAGTCCCACACAACCCACCGCGCCGACTTGTGACCGTCGTATGCGGGGCCCGCTGAATCAAGTGGCGAATTGGGGGAACCCCTGGCGTCGCTCGTACGTATGACAAGGCATGGAGATGTTCAACCGCAGACGTCGAAAGTCCAAACGCCGGAAGAAGTCAGACGCCGACGTGGTGGAGGACGGCGGAGTGGTGGCCGACGTGATCGTCGAGTCGGCGCCCTTCGTGGTCCGCATGTTCGGCCGTCTCGTGTCGGCGATCGCGCACGCGCTCACCTGAGCCTGACTGCGGGGGCATCGAGACAGGTGCGCCTGCCGGAGGGTGCGCTGGCCCGCTCGTCGATCGCCAGGTCCGACGAGCGTGACCGGCTATTCGACGAGGATGACGACCAGTTGACGGGCCAGTTCGGCGTCGGCGGGACCGCCCAGCCAGACCAGAGGGCGTCGAGGGTCAAGTCGGTCGAGGGCGTCGGGGAGGGAGCCGAATACCCGGTCGGCGCGGACTACGCAGACTTGCGGGATCACTTCGGAGACGGCGGGACCACCGTCGACGTCCAGGGCCAGCGAACCGGTCGACGCGTCGCCCGCGACGGCGTCGCGGACCACCGCGTCACCGGTTTCGGTGGTGCCCGGGCCGCCGTGCACGACCCGGTGACCCGGTGCGCTCGCCCAGTGATCGAGCCAGGCCGGGCCCGGTTCGACAGCCGCCAGGACCGAGCTCGCGCTCATGCCGAAAAGCACATCGGCGACAGCGGCGGGCAGACCCGCGATGTCGACGGTCCGCACGAGGGAACCGTGTTCACGCAACCGCTCGGCGAATCGGGTGAGTACGGCGGCCCGTTCGGCCGGATCGACGTCGTCACCGTGGCCCGACGTACGGCGCATCGGCACCCGACGCTCGTCGTCGGGCAGGTCGAGCAGCCCGTCACGGACTCGGCGCAAGATCTCCTCGCGAGAATTCACTCGGGCACTCCCGTTCGTTGGCGACACCGGTGGACATCGCCGTTCACACATCTCTCACCCCACATACCGCGGGAATCACCTCGTTCGCTACCGTACCGACCGGTCTACGGTAGGCGGTCCGACGCTCCGAACCGAATGGCTAGTTTGTGGCAACCTGCGTGAAGCCGAGCATCCGCAACAACTGGTCGACCTGCACGTCGAACACTTCGGCCCGATCGGCGAAGGTATCGCGGCCGTACATGTCGAAAACGTCGAAGTTCACGGCACCGAACAGGGTCGCCCAGGCGGTGAGGGCGACAGCGATCAGCCAGTCCGGGGCGGCAAGGCCGAATTGCTCACGAATAGCGGAGAAATCGCCCGTGGTGGATGGTGAGATCACCGGTTCCGTGGCGGGGGCGCTGAGCTGCCCGGCGCGGTAGGCGCTATCGACGATGCCGAGCAGCGTCGCGATCACCCGCACGCCGGGCGCTTCGGTGTCCTCGGCGGGCGCGGCATAGCCGGGCACGGGTGTGCCGAAGAGCAGGCCGTACCAGGCGGGCTCGGCCAGCGCCCATGCTCGGACCGTCCGCGCCACCGTCCGGAAGCGGGTCGCCGGGTCGCCGGGTGCGCCGGCCAGCGCGGCGTCGACCGCGTCGCCGAGCGCGTTGTAGCCGTCGACCACGAGCATGGTCAGCAGTTCGTCGCGGCTTTTCACGTATCGGTACACCGCCGAGGAGACGACGCCCAAATCACGGGCGACCGCGCGCAACGACAGCGCCGCGGCGCCCTGCGACGCGAGATGTTCCCGGCCGATCCGTTTGATGTCGGCGATCGTCTGGGCGCGAGCCAGTGCCCGCGGCCCTGGTCGGTCGGTACTCATCGACCGATCATCGCGCACCGGCGGCGCCGTGCAGACGGCGACGTTCGGCCGTGTCCTCGACCGGGTCCACCGAACCCGCCGCGCGTTCGATCTCCGCGGCGAAGGTCGCGCCGCCGACCTCCCAGGCCATGGCGAGGAACTGGTCGCGGAAGCGGCTGAGGTCGACGCCGATGTCCTCCCCGCCGTACCCCGTGCCCGCTGCGGCGCGAACCGTGCGCACGACATCGTCGGCGAGGTCGGCGATCCGTTCCCGGATCAGCGTGCGCAGCACACCGCTGAGGGTGATGTCTGTACCGACGTCGTAGAGCACGAGCGCGCCCTTGAGCATGGGGCGGTCGGGGACGAACCAGCTGTCGCCGCGACGTTCGAGGTAGCCCGCCGCGATCAGTTCGGCGAGGACGTCGGTGCCGCGGTCGCCGAGCAGTCCGGTCAGTTCGGCGTCGTCGACCAAGACCGCGCGCTCCCCCGCCTGCGCGGCGCGCGGATCGAACAGCGTCCGCCAATCACCGGCGCCGGGCGACGGTTCGGCGTCGAACACCTCGCGGATGGCGTCCAGACGCAACCCGCGGGCCTGCATGGCGACGATGTCGCGCAGCCGGTCCAGGTGCGCGTCGGAGTACACGACCTCCTTGCCCGCGCGGCCGGGTTTCGGCAGCACGCCGAGCGAGTGGTAGTAGCGGATCGTGCGCGCCGCCACGCCGCTGATGTCGGCGAGTTCCGCACGGGTGTATCGAGGCACCCGACCAGCATAGGGCCGATCCCGGCGAACTTTGACAGCTCTGGCTGTCGACGTTAGCGTTACCGACGTCACTGTCGACACCCTTCGAGGAGCCCTCGTATGTCCGATCGCACCACCGACTTCGACGTCTTGATCGTCGGCTCCGGCTTCGGCGGCAGTGTTACCGCACTGCGCCTGGTGGAGAAGGGATACAAGGTCGGCATTCTCGAGGCCGGCCGCCGATTCACCGACGACGAGCTACCAAAAACCAGCTGGGACCTGCGCAAATTCCTATGGGCGCCCAAGCTCGGCTGCTTCGGCATCCAGCGCATCCATCCCCTGCGCGACGTGCTGATCCTCGGCGGCGCCGGTGTCGGCGGTGGTTCGCTGAATTACGCCAACACCCTCTACGTGCCGCCGGAGCCGTTCTTCCAGGACGCCCAGTGGCGCGACATCACCGACTGGCGCGCCGAGCTCACCCCATACTACGAGCGGGCCAAGAAGATGCTCGGCGTGGTGCAGAACCCGCACATGACTCCCGCCGACGAGATCTTCAAGGCCGTCGCCGAGGACATGGGCGTCGGTGACACCTTCGTGCAGACCCCTGTCGGCGTGTTCTTCGGCGAGCCGGGCAAGACCGTGGCAGACCCGTACTTCGGTGGCGTCGGCCCCGAGCGCACCGGGTGCGTGGAGTGCGGTGACTGCATGGTCGGCTGCAAGTTCGGCGCCAAGAACACCCTGGTCAAGAACTACCTGTACCTCGCGGAAAAGGCCGGGGCGCAGATCATTCCGATGACGACGGTCAACGCGCTGCGGCCGCTGCCCGACGGGACCTGGGATGTCGCGACCGAGCGCACCGGTGCCTGGGTCCGCAAGGACCCCAAGACCTTCACGGCCAAGCAGGTCGTCCTCGCCGCGGGCACCCTCGGCACCCAGAAACTGCTGCACTCGATGCGCGATCAGGGTGTGCTGCCGAATCTCTCGGACAAGCTGGGCCTGCTGACCCGCACCAATTCCGAGTCCATCGTCGGCGCGGCGACCAAGACGCTGGCGCCCGGTCAGGACTTCACCAAGGGTGTCGCGATCACCTCCTCGATCCACCCGACCCCCGACACCCACATCGAGCCGGTCCGCTACGGCAAGGGCTCCAACTCGATGGGTCTGCTGCAGACCCTGATGGTCGACGGTGGCGGCAAGGTCCCGCGCTGGCTGCGCTTCCTCGGCGTCGCGCTGATGCATCCACTGCTGCTGGTGCGCTTCCTGAGCGTGAAGAACTGGAGCGAGCGCACCATCATCTCGCTGGTGATGCAGCACCTGGACAATTCGATCACCACCTACACCAAGCGCGGACTGTTCGGCGGGCGCAAGCTCACTTCCAAGCAGGGCCACGGCGAACCGAATCCGACCTGGATTCCGGCGGGCAACGATGTCACCCGCCGGGTCGCGGAGAAGATCGGCGGTGTCGCGGGCGGCACCTGGGGTGAGGTGTTCAACGTCCCGCTGACCGCGCACTTCCTCGGCGGTGCCGCCATCGGCGCCGACCGCGAGCACGGCGTGATCGACGCCTACCACCGTGTGTTCGGTTACCCCACACTGAGTGTCGTCGACGGCGCCGCCGTCTCGGCGAACCTGGGCGTGAACCCGTCGCTGACCATCACCGCGCAGGCCGAGCGGGCCGCTGCCTACTGGCCGAACAAGGGCGAGGTCGACACCCGCCCCGAGCAGAGCGCCGGCTACACCCGGATCGAACCGGTGGCCCCGCAGCAGCCCGCCGTGCCCGCAGGCGCGCCCGCCGCGCTGGTGCTGCCGATCGTGGAGATCCGCAGCAAGGAACAGACCGCGGGCTGAGATCCCAGAAGAGGCCCCGGACACTCGGTTTCGCACCGTGTGTCCGGGGCTTCTCGGTTTTCGCCACGCGGTCTCCATTCGGCCTGAGCACTACGCAGCGGCGACGGTCTCCGGTTGCGCACCTGCGGTTTTCGCGGGCATCGCCGGCCACCAGACCTTGTCACCCAGTAGCTCGAACAACGCCGGAACCACCAGCGTCCGCACCACGAAGGTATCGAGCAGGATGCCGACGCCGACGACGATGCCCAGCTGAGTGAGCGTGATCAACGGCAGCACGCCCAGCACACAGAACACCGCGGCGAGGACCGCACCGGCGCTGGTGATCACCGCTCCGGTCGAGGCGACGGCGCGAACCATCCCCTGGGTGGTGCCGTGCGCGGCCGCCTCCTCGCGCGCTCTGGTCACCAGGAAGATCGTGTAGTCCACGCCGAGGGCGACCAGGAACAGGAAACCGAACAGCGGAACGTTGGTGTCCAGCGCCGGGAACCCGAACACCGTGTCGCTGATCCAGCTGCCCGCACCGAGCGCGGCGAGCGCGCTGAGCACCGTCACACCGACCAGCAGAACCGCCGCGGGGACCGCGCGCAACAGCGCCAGCAGGACCAGCAGCACTACGGCGAGGATCAGCGGGATGACCATCGCCTGATCGCGGCGGGCGGCGTCGCGGATGTCGAGTGCCTCGGCATCGGAACCACCGACGAGCGCGTCGGCATCGGGTACGTCACCGACCGCGGTCCTGATCGCCTCGACCGTGCTGAACGCCTCCACCGAGCCGGGTGGCGCGTCCAGGACGACAGACCAGCGCGTGGTGCCGCTACCGGAGGTGCCGGTTCGCGTGGCACGCGAAACACCCTGCACTCCTTCAAGTTCCGACTGCACCGTGTCGGCGGCGGTGGTGCGCGCGATCACTACAGCGGGATCGGCGGAGCCGGAGGGGAAGTGCGCGGCCATGGTCTGCAGCCCGTCGACGGATTCGGCCTCGACCCGGAACTGCTCGGTGCGGGAGAGCCCGATGTCGGTGGTCGCGAGCCCGGTCGCGAAGACGACCAGGACCGCTGACGCGGCGCCCGCGACGACGGCAGGGCGGCGAACCACCCGCATCGCCACGGCCGCCCAGAGGCCGTGCTCGGCCGGATCACGACCGTCCGCGCTGGGCACGAACGGCCAGAAGACGCCCCGCCCGCACAACGCCAGGGCGGGTGGCAGGGCGAAGAGCACGAAGAGCACCGCGACGACGAGTCCGGCCGCGGCGAACGCACCCAGACTGCGCGTATTGGGCAGTGCGGCCAGCAGCAACGTCAGCAGGGCCAGCACGACGGTGATGTTGCTGGCGACGATGGCGGGCGCGGCATGGCGCACCGCCGCGCGCAGGGCGTCGCGATGGTCGCGATGCCGATGCAGTTCGTCGCGGTACCGCGAGACCAGCAGCAACGCGTAGTTCGTGCCTGCGCCGAAGACCAGGACGCTGGTGATGCCGGACGTCGAACCGTCGAAGGTCAGGCCGGTGAGCTGGGCCAGCGCGGTACCCACGCTGGTGGCTACGCGGTCGGCCAGGCCGACGACCGTCAACGGGACCAGCCACAAGATCGGTGAGCGGTAGGTGACGATCAGCAGCGTCATCACCACCAGCGCCGTCACGATCAGCAGCAGCGTGTTCGCCCCGGAGAACGAGTCGGCGATATCGGCCCCGAAGGCAGGACCACCGGTCACCTGCACCCGCAGCTGTTCGGGCAATCCGGTGGTGACGGTGGCACGCAGCGCGTCGATCCGGTCGGTGAGCGCGAAACCGTTGAGGTCAGCGGACACCGGAATCTGGGCGATGGCGGCGCGACCGTCGGGCGCCGAAACGAGACGGGGACTGCCGGTCGAAGGCACATCGGCCCGGACGAGCGCGTCCTCCAGCGCCGCCATGTCGGGAGCTGTCAGTACGCCGTCGTCGGTGCGAGTCGCCACCATGATCGCGGCGGCTTGCCCCGCGTCCGGGAAGTCCGCGGCCGCCGCGGCGGCCCGGGCGGATTCCGCCGACGACGGTAGCGACACCGGGGCCTGCCCAGCACTGTCGTTGCTGCCCGCCAACGCCATGACGGCCATCGCGGCCGCGAACACCACCAGCAGCACCGCCCACGATCGCCGTCCGGTGACCAGCCGGGCGAACCGGTCCCATCCCTGTCCACTACTCGCTCGCATCACGCGGGAAACTATTTCAGAAACTTAACTACCTGGCAATGCCGACCCCGCGGAGCGGATAAGCTCGCAGCCGGACCGAAAGGAGACACCGCGTGGACGAGGACACCGCGAACACCGATCCGGCCCTCGACCGGACGGGGCTGGAAACCGAGATCGCCCGGGATCTGCGCGCGCTGACCGCGATCTCCGAACAGATCGGGCACGTCTTCGCGCGGTCGAACGACCTGCGCCCGAACGACTTCCGTGCCCTCATGCACGTCGCGACCGCGGACGCCGAAGGCGCACCGCTCACCGCGGGCCAGCTGAGCAAGCTCATGGGCGTCTCGGCACCCGCTGTCACCTACTTGGTCGAGCGCATGATCGAATCCGGACATCTCGAGCGCGTCCCCGATCCCACGGACCGGCGGCGCGTCCACCTCGGCTACACCGACCACGGGATGTCCGTGGCGGCCGGGTTCTTCGGCCCCCTCAGCGCGCGCACCCGGGCGGCACTGGCCGACCTGCCCGACGCCGACCTGGCCGCCGCCCACCGGGTCTTCGTCGGGATCACCGCCGCCCTGCGCGATTTCTACGGCGAACTGCCGGGAGCGACCGCCGGCTAGGCAGTGTTTCGAAGTGGTAGATGGTTGCCGAACGCCGCTCGCTGGGTCAGCAACCGAATGGCCTGGCTGTCCACCGGCGAAGGGCCGAGCTGTCGGAGGGTTCTGGCACTGTGCACGACTGACTGCTCGCCAACCAGGCACTTGCTCATGCGGAGGGTTCTTGTCACCGATGTCCATCGATCACTACCTCGCTCAGTTCGGCGCCACCGACCGCGCGCAGCTGGTTCCACTGCTGCAGCAGGTCAGACGGTCGCACCTGTCCGAACGGCGCAGCGCACTCGCCGCCCTCGCCGAAATCGGCTGGCACACTATCGAACCCGCCGACCTCGCATTGCTGCATCGGTTCATCATGGCCAAGCTGGCACGCGAGCGGCCCCAACCCCTGCGAGCAGCGGAGGATTGCTTGTGGTGGGCGCTGCCCACCGATGACCAAGCCGCGGTACTCGACGCGTTCGGGCTGTCGGATCCGGTCCCGGCAACCGTCGCGATGGGCACCGTTGTGGCCTTGGAAAACCGACGACATCCGATCGAGGAGTGTGAACGGGTCTACGTCAGCCCCGTTCTCGATGGCTGGACGCTCGTATTCGGGGATCCGGCTTCGCACTACCCCCGTGACGACCGGCGGATCCAGGAGGCGCAGGAATCCTACGTCTGGGAGACGTTCATGGAGAACGAGTCCGATGACGTCAAACAGGCATGGCTCACCAGCATGTCGCGCCCGTCCAGGAATGAACGTTGTGCCGAGCTGAGCGGTCGATTCGGCGCAGCACACTGGTACAAGGAACCGGGCGACTACGAATGGGGTGGTTGGGGTATCGCCGAAAACGGCGAAATGATACGCGGGGCCGGCCTCGATGATCGCGTTCACGAGGACCCGGCGTTGTCTGGCGACCCCCACCCGTCCGAGCTGGGTCTGCGTGCCGAGCCGGTGTCGGAGTGGTTGCGCGACCACGGCTTCGCACCCGACGCCTGGGACGACATCGTCTCCGGCATCCTGTTCGGCCGGATCGGAGATCGGTCCGGCGGTGCGGATTTCACCGAAATTCGGGACTCGCAATGGGTGGAGTTCCAGCATCGGACAGGAATCCCGGATGCGATGACCCCCTTGCGTATCGCTGAACGGGCATCTGTGGGTCCGCTCACCCTGGGTCCGCAGACCCGGATGGCGGGCCACGGGGTAGTCGCGCTGACCGAGCGTGGGCGGCAAGGCGGCGGACACCGCGGCGCACTACCCGTTTGATCGAGCAGAGAATCCCCGGTGGCCCGTCACCGCCGGTGCGGTCACGAGGTCTCCGGTATGCAGTTGAATCTTGGTCGATCCACCAACTACCGGAAACCTCGCCACTGTCAAAGACACCGCCCCTCAACCAGTCTCACACCTGCGGTGTCATTTCGAGACACGCCCAGGCCCGACCGCGCGCTGACCCCCGCACCGATAATCAGACCGAGGCCGTCCTCGTTCGCGACGGTTGGATATCGGCTCAATTGAGCCGAGTGTCGGCGAAGACCACCATCGCGTCGCGGTAGTACTGCGCGAGCCCGGGAGCGATCCGGTCGAAATTCACCGTATGAGCCGGATCGTCGAGGTACGTCCGGGCCAACTTCTTGAACGCGTCGGCGTCCGGATTCCAGGTCGGGCGGATCAACTGGTACGCGACGTCGATCTCGGCCTGAACGGAGCGGTCGCTCACCACCGTGCCGGATGCCATGAGCTCGGCCATACGAATCATCGCCGCTGTCGTTTCCCGTTGCATCCGCACTGTTTCCTCGGCGCTCAGCGAGTCGGTGAAGCGCTTCGACCGCTCCCGCGCCTGCTGCTGGTCCGGAAAATCGTCCAGCACCTCTGATTCGTACCGGCTCGGGTCGAAGCCTTCGAAAAGGTTCTCCGGCCTGTTGATCTCGACCATGCCCGCTGTTCCTTCCTGTCTCTCGAGCTCCTCGATGGTGCGGGCAAGGGTCTGCGCGACGCGAGTAAGGCGATCACGCTCGCGGATCACCCTCGTGTAGTGGTCGCGCAGAGCCTGCACGCGGTCGGTCTGCCGGTCGAGAATCGCTGCGATGGCGTCGAGCCCCAGGTCCAGCTCCCGCAACACGAGGATCTGCTGTAGCCGCAGGAGTTGTTCCTGCTCGTAGAAGCGGTAGCCGTTGCTACGGATGCCCGCCGGAGGGAGCAGCCCTCTTTCGTCGTAGTGACGAAGCGTCCGCGGCGTCACTCCAGACATGCGAGCTATCTCGGCGACCGACCAGGACACGCCCACACCTCCCGTTCAAACTCGGCCGGCCTGTCCGGCACCTCGACGTTAAACGTTGACGCAACGTGAACCTCAAGGCCCGGACCTGGGACAGTTGTCGGCCGCGGCCTCGACCAAGTCGAAACAGTGGCTGCGGATTGGTCGACGCCACCTGTCCGACCACGATGCCGGTCGTGGCGAAGGCGAGCAGGACCGTCGCGACGATCATCGCTTGCGCATGTTCCAGCTTCTTGGCTCAATTGCACGATCCGCTGTAATCGAGCAAGGACCCACCGAGGTGCGACCAATCGCCGCACCCCGGTGAAATTGCCTCAGGCCTGGGCGTATTCAGCTGCGACGTCAAGGATCCAGGTGACACCGAAGCGATCGCGCAGCATCCCGAACCCGGGCGCCCACTGCGCCGGGCCGAAC